>JAQVKV010000010.1 GCA_028694545.1 Zavarzinia sp.
GTTCCATGGCCGGAATGGGGGCGAGCGCGATGAGCAGCAGGCCGGCGGCATCGGTGAAGATGCCGAGCATGGAGGGCGCCATCATGACCGAGAGCGCGATCTCGGCCGCCTTGCGCTTGTCGCCGACATGGAGATAGATCTCGTAGTAACGTTCGGTGAACTGCACGCTGTGGCTGAACGAACGCGCGACCAGCAGCAAGGGCACCACCATGATCAGCGGTTCGATCGCAAGCCCCAGCCAGCCGACGAAGCCGAAGCCCCAGATCGCGGCGATCAGCGACGTCGTGATCGGCGTGACCACGCCGGCGAAATTGCGCATGTAGAGGATGAGGCAGAGCAGCAGGGCGATGCCGGTCAGGGCGAAGATGCCGAGCATCTGCTGCTGGTAGCGATAGACCCAGCCGGTCAGCGCGGGCATGCCCGCCATATGGATCTCGTGATGCTCGTCACGGGCCTCTTCCACCAGCTTCTGCAGGTATTCGAAGGTCTCGCCGTAATCGAGCAGGCGCTCGATGAAGGTCGCGGTGATGATGGTCGCCGTGCCGTCCTGCGAGATGTAGAAGCGGCGGGCCAGCGGCGCCTTGTCGACGCGGCGGCGGAATTCCTCGATGTCTTCCGGCTTGGTCGGCGCCGCGTCGCCCATGACGGGCTGGGTGTCGATGCCAAACGGCGTCGCTTCCGCGTAGCGCACCTTCTCGGTGGAAATCGAGATCACCTGGTCGTGGTCGACGGCGGGCGCCAGATCGACGTCACGCGTCAGGTTCCAGACCTTCTGCAGGGTCTCGATGTTGTAGATGTCGCCGTCGGTCCGCTTCACCATGATCGTCACGGTCAGCGGATTGCCGAAGTTCGGATGCTCCTTGAAGGTCTCGACGAAGGGATGATCCGCCGGCAGCAGGTCCGAGAAGATCGTCCTCAGCTCGACGTTGCGGCAACCCCAGCCGAAGAAGGCCGTGATCAGCGCGATGACCAGGATCGAGATCCCCCGATTGCTCATGATCGCGCGCGAAATGCGGTAGCTGATATTCTGCACGAGCCCCGAGCCCCCTTATCGATATTGGTACCGGGGTACGAGCCCCCCGTCGGCTGAACGGCGCAGGAAGCGACGGCTTTCCTGCAACGCGGTCTGGCGCGTCATTCTCTAATCCCTCCCTCGGCGGTCGCTTTCTTGGTGCCGCCGTTGTTGCTTGGCCGTCACGCATGGCGCGGCTGTCGAGGGGAGACTGCGCCCATCCCCAGGTCAGGCCCTCCCCCCGTAAGGGGTGGCTGCTTGCAGAAAAACACCAATTTGGCAGCAAGCGCCTCCAGGCAGCCGACGCAATCTCTTCAGCCCCACGATCGAGGGGGGGGCCGGCCCCCCGGTGATCACGGAATGTTGAAATCGACTAACGCCCGGCGCCCGCTCGCCGGATCGGAGGCCGGCGCTGGGACCGGAGATCACAGAGGCGATCCCGCTCGGATCAACGCGCCGAAAACAATCTAACGACAGGGAGTGACGACATGAGTGAAGCGGCAACGGCCAGGAAACTCGACCCGGCGAGCCACGCCTATTCCATCCCGCTCGACCAGATCGACGTCAGCGATCCGGAGCTTTTCCGCAGCTATACGCTCTGGCCCTATTTCGAGCGGCTGCGGCGCGAGGACCCGGTCCATTACTGCCCGGAAAGCCAGTTCGGCGCCTATTGGGCGGTGACCAAATACAAAGACATCATGCAGGTGGAGACCAGCCACAAGATCTTCTCCTCCGACACGGAACTGGGCGGCATCACCATCGAGGATGGCAACGCCAAGCTCGGCCTGCCCATGTTCATCGCCATGGACCCGCCGAAGCACGACGAGCAGCGCAAGACCGTGAGCCCCATCGTCTCGCCCGAGAATCTGGCGAAGCTCGAATCGACGATTCGCTCGCGCGTGGGCAACATCCTGGACGGCCTGCCCCTGAACGAGACCTTCGACTGGGTCGAGCATGTCTCGATCGAGCTGACCACCCAGATGCTGGCCACCCTGTTCGACTTCCCCTGGGAAGACCGCCGCAAGCTGACCCGCTGGTCCGACGTCGCAACGGCGCAGCCCGGCTCGGGCATCATCGACAGCTGGGAACAGAAGATGGCGGAAGTGAAGGAGTGCGGTGAATATTTCGCCGGCCTCTGGAACCAGCGCGTGAACGCCGAACCGGGCAACGACCTCATCTCGATGATGGCCCATTCGGACGTCATGCGTCACATGTCGCCCGAGGAATTCCTGGGCAACCTGCTCCTGCTCATCGTCGGCGGCAACGACACCACGCGCAATTCGATCAGCGGCGGCCTTCTCGCCCTGAACGAAAATCCCGAGCAGTACCGCAAGCTGCGCGAGAACCCGAGCCTCATCACCAGCATGGTGCCGGAGATCATCCGCTGGCAGACCCCGCTCGCCCACATGCGCCGCACCGCCCGCGTCGATACCGAACTCGGCGGCAAGACCATCAAAGCCGGTGAGAAGGTCGTCATGTGGTACGTCTCGGGCAACCGCGACGAGGATGCGATCGAGCGCCCGAATGATTTCATCATCGACCGCGCGCGGCCGCGCCAGCATCTCTCCTTCGGCTTCGGCATCCACCGCTGCGTCGGCAACCGCCTCGCCGAATTGCAGCTCCGCATCGTCTGGGAGGAGATCCTGAAGCGCTGGCCGAACACCGAGATCGAGGTGATGGGCGAGCCGCGGCGCGTCTATTCCTCCTTCGTCAAGGGCTACGAGACCCTGCCCGTCCGCATCCGCGCCTGACCGCAATCGACCGGAATACCGTCATGAGCCAGATCATCTTCATCGAAAGCAACGGCACCCGCCACGAGGCCGACATCACCGACGGCCACAGCCTGATGGAAGGCGCGGTCGCCAATATGGTGCCGGGCATTGACGCCGATTGCGGCGGCGCCTGTGCCTGTGCCACCTGTCATATCTATGTCGACGACGCCTGGACGGACCGCCTGCCGGAGAAATCGGAGATGGAGAATTCGTTGCTTGAATTCGCGCCCCATCTCGAGGCCGGCTCGCGCCTCGCCTGCCAGATCACGGTCTCGCCCGAACTCGCCGGCATGATCGTCCGCCTGCCCGAGGCGCAGCACTGATACCTTCCCGCGTCCCGCTCCGCCGCCCTCTCCGGGGGCCGGATCGGGACGCGGACCCGTCGCGGCTCGGCAAGAGCTAGCGTTGCTGTTTCGCCTGCTGAACCCGGCGGCGAACGTCCTTTCCCCCGCGCTCGACATGGTCTCGCCCGTCCAGGACGGCTTTCGTCTCGGCGAAGGCCTGGCGCCAGATCGGGGTCGCCTTGAAGGCGATCAGACCGGCGGCGGCAACGGCGGCATGTTCGGCCTCCGACCAGTCCGAGGCGGCGGGCACCTCCTGCAGGCGGCGCAGGTCGCGCAGCCGCGCCAGCAGCGCCCGGGTCGGGAGGCGCTGCAGCTCTTCGGCCGGCATCGCCGGCACCGTTCGGAGACTGGAAAAATCGACGGCCATCATGCGCAGCGAAGGACAGATCGGGATGCGCCAGATTAGGCCCCGCGGCCCGGGCACGGCAATGCCCGCCCTGGCCCCGGGTGAGGGCGGCGACCGATCGGGCCGCCGCCCCCTTCGCCGGACGCCGGTCAGGCGGCGTGACGCTCCTCGCGCGGCAGGGCGGCGCGGCCGAGGATCATGTCGGCGGCCTTTTCCGCGATCATGATGGTTGGGGCGTTGGTATTGCCCGAGACCAGGGTCGGCATGATCGAAGCATCGACCACGCGAAGCCCGGCGATGCCGTGGACCTTCAGGTCGTCGCCGACCACCGCCATCGGATCGCTGCCCATCTTGGCGGTGCCGACCGGGTGATAGACGTGCTCGTAATGCTGGCGCACCGCGTCCACCAGTTCGGCGTCGCTGCGTACCTGTTCGCCCGGCACCAGTTCCTTGTCGACATGTTCGGCGAGGGCGGGCTGCTTCATGATGTTGCGCACGATCTTCACGGCCTTCACCAGGCGGTCGACGTCGCGGTCGTCGCGCAGCAGGCCGATGTCGATCGCCGGATCCTGCATCGGATCGGCCGACGCCAGCGTGACGCTGCCCCGGCTGTAGGGCCGCAAGAAGCAGGCGTGGAGCGAGAGCCCGTGCTGCTTCATCGCGTTGGGATCGCGGCCGTGGTCGACGAAGATCAGCGGCGCGAAATGGAACTGGATATCCGGGATATCCACGCTCGGATCCGATTTGACGAAGCCGCCGGCCTGGGTCAGCGAACGGCCGAGCAGGTTGCTGCGGTTGCCCAGCGCATAGGCGACGCCCGCCCCGGCCATCTTCAGCAAACCGCCCATGTTCATGGCGAAACCGTCGCGCTTCTTCGAGGTATAGGCGGCGGCGACGTCCGGGTGTTCCTGCAGGTTCTTGCCCACGCCGGGCAGGTCGTGGACGACGCCGATGCCCTTGGCGCGCAGTTCTTCCGCCGGGCCGATGCCCGAGAGCAACATGATCTGGGGCGAATTGAAGCTGCCGGCCGACAGGATCACTTCGCGCGCGGCCTTGATGGTCTGGCGCTTGCCATGCTGGTCGATGGCGACGCCGACGGCGCGACGCCCATCCATGACGATCTTCAGCACCCGCGCGTCGGACAGCACGGTGAGGTTGGGGCGCGAACGCGCCGGATCGAGATAGGCCTGGCGCACGCCCCAGCGACGCCCGTCCTTGATCGTGAACTGATAGAGGCCGACGCCCTCGAGTTGAGCACCGTTGAAATCCGGATTGGCGGGGAAGCCCGCCTGCTGCGCCGCCTCGATGAACTTCAGGTTCGGCACGAAGCCATAATGGGTGTCGGAGACATGCAGGGGCCCGCCGCTGCCGTGGTAATCGTCGCCGCCGCGCGCATTGTCTTCCGCCCGGCGGAAGTAGGGCAGGACATCGTCATAGGCCCAGCCGCGATTGCCGGCCTGCGCCCATGTGTCGTAATCCGAGGCATCGCCCCTTATGTAGACCATGGCATTGATGCCGGACGAACCGCCCAGCCCCTTGCCGCGCGGCAGGAAATGGCTGCGCCCCTTGGCCGAGGGGTTGGGGGTCGAATTGAACGCCCAATTGTGGCGATGGATCAGCATGTTCATGCCGAACATGCCGGGCCAGCGCACGAGAACCGAGGATTTGCCCGGACCGGCCTCGATCAGGCAGACGCGGTTGCGGGCGTCCTCGCTCAGGCGGTTGGCCAGGACACAGCCGGCCGAACCGCCGCCGACGATGACGTAATCGAATTCCATGGCGTTCCCTCTCCCTCGTTCCGTTGCTTTTTCGGCTGGACGCCGCTTTTCCATCGGATCGAGGTAGCGGGCGCCCCCCCGGTCGTCCAGCACCCCTTATTGGGGGGCAGCGGGAAGAGGGTGTGCCTCTGGCTAGAAACGGCGCGGACCGACAAGGGCGAAAAGTGCACGCTGGGGATCAACCGCCTGGACGATCCAGGCCCCGCCCGGCACCGCCTGAGGGCCGTTCACCACGGCACCACCCCCGGCACGGACCCGCGCCGCCGCCGCGTCGATGTCGTCCACCCCGAAGTAATAGAGCCAGCACGGCCCGGGCGCCCCCGGCATCTTCGTCAGCATGCCGCCGACTGCCGGCCCCCCATCGATGCCGAACTGGCGGTAAAGGCCGGCCGGCCCCATGTCCAGGGCCGCGACCTCCTGCCAGCCGAAGACATGGCCATACCACGCCATCGCGGCGGCGCCGTCGGCGGCATGCAGTTCGTGCCAGCCGATATGGCCGGGTACGCCCATGCCGGCATGGCGCGGCGATCCGGGATCGTTCCAGCGGATGAGGGCGAGCACCGCGCCCTGCGGATCGGCGACGACGGCGAAACGGCCGATGCCGGGAATCTCCGTGGGCGGCACACGCAAGCCGCCGCCGGCTTCGAGCACCCGGCCGGCAAGCGCATCCACGTCATCGGCGCCGACATAGCCGGTCCAGCAGGACGGCACGCCCATGTCGCGCATTTCCGCCGTCAGGGCGAGCGCGCCGGCCACCATGTCGGCGCCGGCCGAAAAGATGCGGTAGTCCATGCCGTCGCCCGGCGCCCGCGTAGCCGACCAGCCGACAACGTCGGCATAGAAGGCAGACGCCCTATCGAGGTCGGGGCTGACAAGCTCATACCAGACGAAACGGCCGTGAATACCCGTCATGCCGCTCTCCCTTGCATCGTCGCATCATGCCCCGAAGGACGCGCGCACAAGCCCCGGACCGACAGGGTACCACCTATTTGTTGCGGCAACCGTCCCCGCCGGGAGCCAGCGGGACCACGTCACAAAGTTCGGGCTGACCGCTGCAGCAATCCTTCGCCAGGAAGGACATGAGCGCGGAAAATCCAGCCATGTCCGCACGGTAGTGCATGGTACGGCCCCGGCGCTGCACCGTGACCAGCCCCGCCCGGTTCAGGATGCCGAGGTGGGCCGACATCGTATTATGCGGCACGCCCAGGCTGTTCGCGATCTCCCCCGCCAGCACGGTACCGGGAAAGCGCCCGACGAGCAGGCGGAACACCCCGAGCCGGGTCGGCTGGGCCAGCGCCGAGAGGGCCTGGATCGCATCCGCCTCACCGAGGGGGGCAGCTTCGTCGAGGGGAACGGGGGTGTTGATCTTCAGCATGAGGGACGTGTTCACAGCAAGGCGACGGATGGCGCCGGGGCGCGGAGCCCGGGCAGCCACCACCTCACGTTACTGCGGACGGCCCTTGATGGAAACTTATTATATGTCTACAATTACAGACATATAGAAATGAATGCACGGCCATGGACATCATCATCTACCACAATCCGGATTGCGGCACGTCACGCAACACGCTCGGTCTCATCCGCAATGCGGGCATCGAGCCCCATGTGATCGAATACCTGAAGTCACCGCCATCGCGCGCCCTGCTGGCGGAGCTCGCGCACCGCGCCGGGGTGCCCTTGCGCGCCTTCCTGCGCGAGAAGGGCACGCCCTATCACGAACTCGGGCTCGGCGATCCCGGCCTTGGCGACGACGCCCTGCTCGACGCCATGATGGCGCACCCGATCCTGATCAACAGGCCGATCGTGGCGACGCCCCTGGGTGTGCGCCTGTGCCGGCCATCGGAAACCGTACTCGACATCCTGCCCCGGCCCCAGCGCGGCGCCTTCACCAAGGAAGACGGTGAAGCGGTCGTGGATGCGTCCGGGCAACGCATCTTCCATACCCCGGCCTGAGGTTCCCCTATGTCCGTGTTTGAACGTTGGCTTTCGCTTTGGGTCGCCCTGTGCATGGCGGCGGGGATCGTCCTCGGCCATGTTTTTCCCGACCTGTTCCACGCGATCGGCGCGGCCGAGGTGGCGCGGGTGAATCTCCCCGTCGCCATCCTCGTCTGGGCCATGATCGTGCCCATGCTGATGAAGATCGATTTCGCGGCCCTGGGCGAGGTGCGCCGCCACTGGCGCGGTATCGGCGTCACCCTCTTCGTCAACTGGGCGGTGAAGCCCTTTTCCATGGCTTTCCTCGGCTGGCTCTTCGTCGGCCTGCTGTTCCGCGGCCTGCTGCCGGCGGACCAGATCGAGAGTTATATCGCCGGTCTCATCCTGCTGGCGGCCGCCCCCTGCACCGCCATGGTCTTCGTCTGGTCGAACCTGACGAAGGGGGAACCCCATTTCACCCTGTCGCAGGTCGCCCTGAACGATACCGTGATGGTGATCGCCTTCGCGCCCATCGTCGGCCTGCTGCTGGGCCTGTCCGCGATCACCGTGCCCTGGGGCACGCTCGTGCTCTCGGTCGTGCTCTATATCGTCGTGCCCGTCATCATCGCGCAAGCGTGGCGCGGGCGCCTGCTGGCGGCCGGCGGCCCCGCGCGCCTCGCCGCCACGCTTTCGACGATCCAGCCCCTGGCCCTCGTCGCCCTGCTCGCCACCCTCGTGCTGCTGTTCGGCTTCCAGGGCGAGCAGATCGTGGCCCAGCCGCTCGTCATCGCCCTGCTGGCCGTGCCGATCCTGGTACAGGTCTATTTCAACGCCGGTCTTGCCTATGTCCTGAACCGCATCAGCGGCGAGGCCCATTGCATCGCCGGCCCCTCGGCCCTGATCGGCGCCTCCAATTTCTTCGAGCTTGCGGTCGCCGCCGCCATCAGCCTGTTCGGCTTCCAGTCGGGTGCTGCGCTGGCGACCGTGGTCGGCGTGCTGATCGAGGTGCCGGCCATGCTGTCGGTGGTGTGGATCGTCAACCGTTCCAAGGGCTGGTACGAGCGCGGGCGCCGCGTGACTTCCTGAGGTTCAAGGTTCGGCGGCGAGCGGCCCAACCTGCGCCACCAGTTCGACGGCATTGCGCACCCCCATCTTCTCGAAGACGCGGGAACGGTGAACCTCGACCGTGCGCATGGAGACGCCGAGCTGGTCGGCGATCTGCTTGTTCAGCCGCCCCTCGACCAGGCATTGCAGCACCTCGCGCTCGCGCGGGGTGAGCGAGGCGAGGCGTGTCGCGACCAGATCGCGGTCTCGCGAATGGCGCCGCGCCGCCGCCGCCCGTTCGAGGGCCGCGATCACCGTATCGACGAGCTGATTGTCGTTGAACGGCTTCTCGACGAAATCGAAGGCACCCTTCTTCAAGGCTTCGACCGCCAGCGGCACATCGGCATGGCCGGTCAGGAAAATCACCGGCAGGTCGTCGCCCCTTGCCCGCAGCGCGTCCAGCACCTCGATACCCGAAAGCCCGTCCATGCGCATGTCGAGGACGACACAGCCCAGTTCCGCCGCTGGCGCCGCCAGGAAGGTCTCGCCGCTTTCCCACGCCCGGGACCGCACCCCGCGCGAGCGCAGCAGGAAGCCGAGCGCGTCGCGGATCGCCGGATCATCGTCGACGATATGGACGAGGCCCGGGCTCATGCCGCCACCGTCTCGCGTACGAGGGGCAGGGTGATGGTGAAGACCGTGCCGCCGCCGGGCCTTGCCGCGTGCTCGATCCGCCCCTTGTGCAACTCGACGATGGAGCGGCAGATGCCGAGCCCCATGCCCATGCCCTCGGGCTTGGTCGAGACGAACAGCTCGAACAGGTGTTCCGCCTCTTCCGCGTCGATGCCGGCGCCCCGGTCCATCACCTTCAGCTCGATCGCGCCGCCCCGCTCGCCCGCCTCGACCACGAGGCGGCGCTCCTCGGGCGGCAGATGGGCCATCGCCTCGATGCCGTTACGGATCAGGTTCAGCAGCAATTGTTCGAGCAGGATGCCGTCCGCCACCACGACGGGCAGGTCCGGCGCCACGAGGGCCTCGATGCGGGCGGCATTGCGCGCGTCGACGGCGGCGAAGGCGACCGTCTCCTCGACCACGCGGGCAAGGTCCACGGGCTCGAAGCGGGGCTGACGCTTGCGCACCAGATCCTGGATGCGGCGGATGATCTCGCCCGCCCTGCTCGCCTGCTGGGCGATCTTCTCCAGCGCCCCGGGTTCCACCGCCTCGCCCGCGCGCAGAAGGTTCAGCGTGCCGGCGGCGTAGGAAGCGATGGCGGCCAGCGGCTGGTTCAATTCATGCGCCAGCGACGACGCCATCTCGCCCAGGGTGACGAGACGGCCCGTGCGCTGCAGGCTTTCGGCCTGATTGCGCTTCATCTCGGCCACCGCCTTGGCTTCCGTGATGTCGATGATCGAGCCCATCCAGCCCTGATGCCTTCCGGCCGCGTCGATCAGCGGCGCCTCGTAGACCTGGACGTAGAAGGGGGTTCCGTCGCGGCGGCGGAAGCGGGTCTCGAAACTCTGGGGTGCCGGCTTGCCCTCCATCAGGGCGCGATGGCGGGCCATCGTGTCCTCGACAAGATCTGGATCCCAATAGGGCATGGGCGGCGCGAGGCCCACCAGTTCCTCGACCGACCAGCCGACCATGCGCGCGAAGGCGGAATTGACGTAGAGCATGCGACCATCGAGATCACGCGCGCGCATCCCCACGGTCAGGCTGTCCTCCATGGCGCGGCGAAAGGTGATTTCCGTCGCCAGCCGCTGTTCCGTGGACAGCCGGTGGCGGACATGACGCTGGAGGACGACGAGGGAGACCACGGCGAGTGCGGCAAGGCCGAGGATCGAGCCGATGAGAACATTGTTCAGCCGCTCGGTGCCGATGCGGTAGGGCGTCACCGTCAGATAGGTGCCGCGCAGGGGCGGATCGAAAGCGATGCCGTGGGAAGGCGCGTCGCCGTCCGGCACGGTGCGCGTCTTCTCGATCAGGACAGCGCCATTGGCGTCGGTCAGGCGGACGGCGTATTTTTCGGCGATCCACCAGGGCACATGGCGGGCCAGCAGGACGGAGAGCGAGACGGTTGCGACCACGACGCCCCGCGCCTCTCCGGCACCGGCGACAGGCGCCGCCACGTCGACCAGCAGGCCGCCGGCCGGCCCGCGCCGCAAATCGCCATAGACCGGCCGCATGAGCGAGGCGGAGGCATAGCCGCGCAGACGTTGCACCGCCTCGGGCAGGGGGGCGTCGGCCGCGACCGGCGGCACGGCCAGGATCGGCCGCCCCGTCTCGTCGAGACGCATGACGGATTCGATTTCCGGGTTGTTGCCGAGGATGAGGCGCACCCTCCCCAGCCAATCCGCTGCGTCGTCCCCGGGCGCGGGCGCATCGAGCGCAAGGCGGGCCAGATGATCCTCGTCCGTCGAGAGCTGGAAGCGCAGCGTCTGCTCGACCCAGAGCGCGTCATTGATGAGCGAGACCCTGAGGGCCGACTCCTCGTCGCGTTCGACATAGTAGAACAACACGCCCAGCAGGACGACGAGAGTGCCGAGCGCCAGCGCCGGCGTCGCCGCCAGCACCGAAGCCGACAACCGCCGCCCCCCGGCAGCCGGAATGACACCCCGGCCGATCCCCGTTTCCACCCCCCGCTTCATCTCTTCGCCATTGGTCTGTTGCGGAAAACCACAATAGCGCGCACCGGGGGGCTGACCTAGACCTTATCCGTCAAGCCGGGAAACGCCGGCCGACGGGAGGACCAAGATGACCACCACACGCCGCCAATTCAATCGCCTGCTGGGCGCCACCGCGCTTTCCGCCGTCGCCGCGCCGATGATCGCGCGCCGCGCCCACGCCGAGCCGCTGACCATCAAGTTCAGCCACGTCGTCGCCCCCGACACCCCGAAGGGACGGGGCGCCGAGAAGTTCAAGGAACTGGCCGAGAAATACACGAACGGTCAGGTGAAGGTCGAAGTCTACCCGAACTCCCAGCTCTACAAGGACAAGGAAGAACTGGAAGCGCTGCAGCTCGGCGCCGTGCACATGCTGGCGCCGTCGCTCGCCAAGTTCGGCCCCTTGGGCGTGCGCGCCTTCGAGGCTTTCGACCTGCCCCTGATCTTCCCGGACAAGGAGGCGCTGCGCCGCATCACCAACGGGCCGATCGGCAAGGAGATGCTGGGCCTGCTGTCGGAGAAGGGCATCCTCGGCCTCGCCTTCTGGGATAACGGCTTCAAGATCATGAGCGCCAATTCGCCGCTGCATGTTCCGGACGATTTCCTCGGCCTCAAGATGCGCATCCAGTCGTCCAAGGTGCTGGAGGCGCAGATGAACGCGCTCGGCGCCATTCCCCAGGTGCTCGCCTTCTCGGAAGTCTATCAGGCGCTGCAGACAGGCGTCGTCGACGGCACGGAGAACCCGCCGTCGAACATGTATACCCAGAAGATGCACGAGGTGCAGAAGCACGCCACCCTGTCGCGCCATGGCTACCTCGGCTATGCCGTGATCGTGAACAACAAGTTCTGGACCGACCTGCCGGCCGACGTCCGCGCGGAGCTGGACAAGGCCATGGCGGAAGCGAGCGAGTTCACCAACGGCATCGCGCTCGAGGAGAATGAGCGGGCGCTGGCCGCCATGAAGGCTGCGGGCACCACCACCTTCTACGAACTGACCGCTGACGAGCGCAAGCAATGGGTCGACACCCTGCTGCCGGTGCATGACCAGATGGCGGAGCGGATCGGCCCGGACCTCGTGAAGCGCATCCAGAAGGAAACGGGCGTCGCCTGATCGCCCCACCGGGCCGCCCTTCGGGGCGGCCCGGTTCCTTTCTTTCCGAACCGAGGATCCCCGGCATGCTCCGCCTGCTCGACCGGCTCGAGGAGACGCTCGTCGCCGTCTTCATCGCCGCCGCGACCCTGATCATCTTCGCCGCCGTCGTGCACCGCTATTCGCTGGGGCTGCTGGCCGACCTCGTCGGCTTTTCCCGGCGCGAGCAGATCGAATGGCTGAGTGATCTCTCCCGTTCCGTCTACATGGGCGTGCGCGGGATCAACCTGCTGTGGGCCCAGGAAGCCTGCATCTATCTCTTCGTCTGGATGGCCAAGTTCGGCGCGGCCTATGGCGTGCGCACCGGCATCCATGTCGGTGTCGACGTGCTGCTGAACCGGCTGCCACCGGGGCGCCAGCGCGTGATGGTGCTGTTCGGCCTGATGGCGGGCGCGACCTTCACCGCGATCATCGGCTCGCTCGGCGCCGATTTCGTCTGGCACATCCGCCTCGCCGGCACCACGTCGCCCGATCTCGAGATGCCGATGTGGATCATCTATCTGGCGGTGCCTCTCGGCTCCTGGCTGATGTGCTTCCGCTTCCTGCAGGTGGCCTGGATTTTCCTGCGCACCGGCGAGCTGCCCGAACACGATCACGGCCATGTCGACGGCGTCGACGACGATGCCGACGCGGCGGCGATCGCCACCGGCCACCACATGTCCCACGACCGCTGAGCCCGGAGCCAAAACGATGAGCGCCTTGATCATCTTCGGGCTCCTGACCGCCCTCATGCTCACGGGCATGCCCGTGTCCATCGCCCTCGGCCTGACGGTCCTCGGCTTTCTTTTCGCCTTCACCCAGGTGCCGGTCGATACCGTCGCCCTGAAGCTGTTCACCGGCATCGAGAAGTTCGAGATCATGGCGATCCCGTTTTTCATCCTGGCCGGCAATTTCCTGACCCATGGCGGCGTCGCCAAGCGCATGATCAATTTCGCCAGTTCGCTGGTCGGTCACTGGCATGGCGGCCTCGCGCTCGCCGCCGTCGTCGCCTGCGCGCTGTTCGCGGCCATTTCCGGTTCGTCGCCGGCGACGGTGGTCGCCATCGGTTCCATCATCCTGCCCGCCATGGTGAAGCAGGGCTATCCGCGCCAGTTCGGCGCGGGCGTGGTCACCACCTCGGGCGGTCTCGGCATCCTGATCCCGCCGTCGATCGTCATGGTCATGTATACGGTCGCGACCTCGGGCATGCTGGCGATCGGGCCGGACGGCAAGGAAGTCTCCTCCGCCTCGGTCGGGCAGATGTTCATCGCGGGCGTCGTGCCCGGCGTCCTGCTCGGCGCCATGCTCGCCTTCACCACCTGGTACAAGGCGAAGACGAACAATTACCCCCGCCTGCCGCGCGCCGGCTGGGGCCAGCGCATCAAGTCCTTCCGCGAGGCGTTCTGGGGCCTGCTGCTCGTCGTCGTCGTCATGGGCG
>JAQVKV010000519.1 GCA_028694545.1 Zavarzinia sp.
AGGGCGTCGTCTTTCAACAGGCGTCCGCGCGGCAGGTCGCGGGCCCGTGCCTCGAGTTCGCGCCAGGCCGCCACTGCGCGCAATACGGCGAGGAAGCGGCGGTTGGTGGTCCGCGTCTTGATGCGCTGGTAGGCCTGAGGCGGTTCGACGATATAGGTGGCGGGGTCCATCAGGATCGCCATTTCCTCGTCCAGCCAGTCGGTCCTGCCGCTGCGGTCGAGTTCGCCCGCGAGATTCTCGTAGACCCGGCGCAGGTGGGTGACGTCGCCGATGGCATATTGCAGCTGGCGGTCGGTCAGGGGGCGGCGGGTCCAGTCGGTGAAGCGGGACGATTTGTCGAGGCTGGCGCGGGCGATCTTGGCGACCAGGGTCTCGTAGGAGACGCTGTCGCCATAGCCGCAGACCATGGCCGCCACCTGAGTGTCGAACAGCGGTTCGGGAATGCGCCCCGACAGCTTCAGGAAGATTTCGATGTCCTGCCGCGCGGCATGGAAGACCTTCAGCACCTTCGGGTCGACCATGAGGTCGAGAAGCGGGGAAAGGTCGATCAGCGGCGCCAGCGGATCGATGATCGCGGTGACGTCGGGCCCCGCCACCTGCACCAGACACAGCTTCGGCCAATAGGTGTTGTCGCGCAGGAATTCCGTGTCGACGGTGATGTATTCGGCCTGCTTCAGGCGCTCGACCAGGGCGGTGAGCGCCTCGGTGTCGGTGATGTGGATAAAGCCCTTGGCCATCAGTTGATGTTCTTCCTTTTCAATATGTTATCAGCGTTTTCTGAATTGTTGGTTCAGGAGCGCCAGCGCAGAACCCGTTCCTTCACCGGATTCTGGAATTCGCGCCCCTCGGCCTTGGCCCGGGCGAATTCCTTCTTCAGGCGATAATACCACTTGGCCTGGGTATCGGCGTCCTCGAGCAGCATGAGCGAAGGCGCATGGGCGAGCCCCGCCTGCTGCATGGTCACGATCTTGCCGTCCTGCTCGAGGAAAGTGCGGGCGAAGTGGCGCAGCACCGGCTTCAACACGGTGATCCAGGGCATGGTCCAGTACATGGTCTGGGTGATCTCGCAACTGGTCTCGGTCAGCGGCGTGATCGTGGTGATGCCGGCGAAACGGTGCTTGCCCACCGTGATTTCTTCTGTGCGGACGCCGGGCAGGCGGAAGGCGATTTCCGTCTCCGGCTTGCCGCCGAGCAGCTTGTAGGCGAAGGAGTTCGACGAAGGCGCATGGCGCACCATGGTGAAGCCGAGTGTCGAGGGCGCGAATTTCTTCGCCTTCTCGTGCATTGACGATTTGGTCCGCCACCACCAGGCGCGGTGGACATAGGGGCCGTGGGCCGGGTCCATCAGGCCGACGACAGCGTCGTCCAGCGGGCAGGGGAATTCCATCTTCTCGATATGCGAGGGTTGGGCGTCGGCCGCGAAGCCGGGCACGTCCGGCACCGGGGTCGCATCCGCCAGGGCGGGATCACCGATGAAGATCCAGACGAGGCCGTGTTTCTCGGCGATTGGATAGTCGCGCACGCGGATGCGCTCCACCTTCACCGGCTGGTCGGCGGTGAGCGAGGGGATGCAGGTGCAGGTGCCCGCGTTATCGAAGCGCCATCCGTGATAGCAACATTCGACCTCGCGCCCGTCGAAACGCCCGCAGGATAAAGGGATGCCGCGATGGGGGCAGATGTCGCGCAGGGCGAAAGCCTTGCCGTCCGCGTCGCGCGCCAGCAGCACGGGCTCGCCCAGCAGGGTCTTGGCCAGCATCTTGCCGCGCTTCAACTCGCGGCCGGGCAGGGCCATGTACCAGAGATCGCGCAGCCAGACGGGGGCGTCGATCCCGCGCGCCGGGCGCAATTCGCTGTCGGGGATGCCGGGGGCGGTTTCGGTCGAAGCGGACATGATGGTCAAAATTCTGGCCTCGAGGGGCGAAGCGGAAAGCTTTACGCTTGTTAGCAAATTTTTCACAAGGATGCGCCCGTCGTGATCGGACGAGCGCGAAGGCTTGCAACCCCGGGCCCCGGCCCGTAAAACCCGGCGATCGCATCGGAGTTGTTCATACCATGCACGCCTATCGCACGCATACCTGCGCTCAGCTGACCGCCGCCGACATCGGTTCGACCGTCCGGATTTCGGGCTGGGTCCATCGCAAGCGCGATCACGGCAACCTTCTGTTCGTCGATCTGCGCGACCATTACGGCATTACCCAATGCGTGATCGAGATCGACGAGGGCGCCGCCTCCTTCCAGACGGTCGAGGCGCTGCGAGCCGAGTCGGTTGTCACTATCACCGGCAAGGTGGTGAAACGCGCCGAAGGGACCGAGAACCCCAACCTCGCGACCGGCGCGATCGAGATCCGCATCGGCGAGATCGCCGTGCAGTCGGCGGCGGAGGAGCTGCCGATGCCTGTCTTCGGCGACCATGACTATCCCGAGGACATCCGCCTCAAGTACCGCTTCCTGGACCTGCGCCGCGAGAAGCTGCACCAGAACATCATCCTGCGCTCGAAGGTGATCGCCAGCCTGCGCCGTCGTATGATCGACCAGGGCTTCATGGAGTTCCAGACGCCGATCCTGACGGCCTCGTCGCCGGAAGGCGCGCGCGACTTCCTGGTGCCCAGCCGCATGCATCCGGGCAAGTTCTACGCGCTGCCCCAGGCGCCGCAGCAGTTCAAGCAACTTCTCATGGTCGCGGGCTTCGACCGCTATTTCCAGATCGCGCCCTGTTTCCGCGACGAGGACGCCCGCGCCGACCGTAGCCCCGGCGAATTCTACCAGCTCGATCTCGAGATGAGCTTCGTCACCCAGGACGATGTCTTCGCGGCGGTGGAACCGGTTGTCGCCGGCGTGTTCCGCGAATTCTCGACGAAGACCATCGCGGAAGGCCCGTTCCCGCATATCGCCTATCGCGACTCGATGCTGTGGTATGGCAACGACAAGCCCGACCTGCGCAACCCGATCAAGATCGTCGACGTCTCGGAAGTGTTCCGGGGCTCGGGCTTCGGTATTTTCGCCAAGGCTGTCGAGCAGGGCTCGGTGGTGCGCGGCATTCCGGCGCCGGGCGCCGGCGGCCAGCCCCGCAGCTTCTTCGACAAGATGAACGACTGGGCACGCGG
>JAQVKV010000520.1 GCA_028694545.1 Zavarzinia sp.
CTGCCGATCTTCAGCTTGATCGCAACGGGGAAACGGGGCCCCACGCGGCGACGAACCGCGCGGATCGTTTCCAGCAACATGCGGGCGCGGTTCTCGAGCGAGCCGCCCCAGATGTCGTCCCGCTTGTTGATCGCAGGCGACAGGAACGAACTCAACAGATAGCCGTGGGCGGAGTGGATCTGCACCCCGGTGAAGCCAGCGTCCTTCGCGACCCCGGCCACGGCAGCCCAGCGGCCGATCAGGTGCCTGATCTCCGCCTCGTTGATCGCCCTCGGCTTTCGATAATTGCCCATGATCTTGAGCTGGACCTCGGACGGCGCCAGCGGTTCCCGGGTCGCGTACCAAGGAGCCTGCCGGCCGGCATGGGAGATCTGCATCCACAGGTGATTGCCCGCCGCGGTGCCCGCCTGGGCCCAGAGTTCGAGCATCCGGAGGCCGCCATTGCCATCGATCGCCACATTGCCGGGCCTCTCCAGCACCCGCTTGTCGATCTGGACGTTGCCCGTGATCAGAAGGCCAGCGCCGCCCTGCGACCAGCGCTCATAGAGACGGCACAGTTTCGACGTGGGACGCAGGTGGCGATCCGAAAGTCCTTCGGTCATCGCGGCCTTCGCGATGCGATTGGGCAAGGTCACACCGCATGGCAAATCGAGCGGCTGGCTCAGAACTTCGTCCACATCGTCCTCCTCTGATTTATTATCGACGGGCGTTGGGGCGACGGTCCGGGAAGCCGCCGGCGAAGTCTCCAGCCTTTAGACCGGAAATTTCAGCGATGAATCTCCGGACCTAAGTCGGGTGTCGCCACGGCCGGATACGGCTAAGTGATGTCCACCAGGGCCACGACTTGCGGGAGATCGACCATGAACAACGCAGGCACAAGGGGCACCCCTCCCCTCCCCACGGCGGTATCCGCGGGGGACTTTCGCCATGCCGTTTCCCGCTTCGCCACCGGTATCACGGTCGTGACCAGCGAGGGCGCCGACTGCATCCGCGGGATGACCTGCAACAGCTTCACGTCGGTCAGCCTCGACCCGGCCACCATCCTCGTATCCCTAAAGCCCGGGAAATCGCATGCCGCCATTGCCTCGAGCGGCCGCTTCGGCGTAAGCGTCCTTCGCGACGAACACCAGGCGTTTTCCACCTATTTCAGCGGCCGTACGGCGGGCGGCGAGGCGCCGGAATTCGTCGTGCGCCATGAGATACCGACCCTGAAGCATTGCCTGGCCTGGTTCGAATGCGAGGTGGCGAGGGCTGTTCCAATTCACGACCACACGGTCTTCGTCGCCCAGGTCGTCGCCTGCGGCACCGACGACGGAGCCCCCCTGGTGTTCTTCGACAGCCACTACCATGTGTCGAGCCCAATGCCGGTCAACCGCTTGCCCGAGCGTGACCGCTCGCCCTCGGCCTCGTGATGCGTTGATGCAATTCGCCTCGCATGGCCAGCGCCCCTTCGCCCGCTTCGCCGCGCCGTCCTATCTGTGCGCCGTACTGAGGCGGCCAAGGCTCGAGGACAGGCTTCGGGACGCCATCAAACAGCGCGCCGCGACGCTGATCACGGCGCCCGCCGGCTATGGCAAATCGTGCCTCGTTGCCAGCGTGACCAAGGAGGCCGAAGCCGCAGGCGCCCGTCTGGTCTGGATCGCGATGGATGCGAGCGACAATTCCTATGATCGCCTGATTCATGCGCTCGACCGTGCCTTCCGATCGGGTCCGGGCCGGACCTCCGCGCCGGACCTTGCCGCGGTGCCGTCGCGTGTCGGCGCCTACAGCTACCTGATCGATCTGCTCGAGGACCTGTCGGATCCGGCGAGCCCGTTCATTCTGGTGCTGGACGATTACGAAGTCGTCGAGGAACACTCTGTCCATGAGTTGGTCGAGGGACTGATCAAACGATTTGTGCCGCATGTTCACATCGTCATCCTCAGCCGGATCACACCGCCGCTTGCGCTGTCTCCACTTCGCCATCGGCATCAGCTTTGTGAAATCTCCGCCGCCGACCTCGCCTTCTCGCGGGACGAAATCGTCGATCTGATACGCGAGGGATTTCATCAGGATCTTGCGGCGGACAATCTTCACGTGATCGAAACACGGACCGAGGGCTGGCCGGTGGCCGTGCAGCTCGTCGGCACCGCGCTGGCACAGCAGCGCGACGCCCATGCCTTCATCGCCGAACTATCCGGGCGTGATTCCGACGTCGCCGACTTCCTGAACGCGGAGGTTCTGGCCCGACTGCCGCCGGACCTCTTCGATTTCCTGCTCAGGATCTCGCCGCTGACCCGGGTGTCGCACGATCTTTGCGCGGCCGTGACAGGGGAGGCAGATGCCGCGATCATGCTTGATCGTATCGTCAGGTCGAACCTGCTGCTTTTCCCGCTGGACCGCAACAACAGCTGGTTTCGCCTGCATCCGTTGTTCCGGGACTATCTCTTGGGACAGATGGCATTACGGTCCGAGGTGTCGCGCGACGCCATCCTGCGCCGGGCGATGGGCTGGTGCGAGGCGCACGGCCCACCCGAGGACGCCATCAACTATGCCCTGGAGTTGGACGACCAGGCGGACGCGGCCAGGCTCCTCATGCATCATGCCGAGCACTTCGTCTATACCACGGGCGAGCATGCGCAGTTTCTGGCGTGGATGAAGCGGCTGAGAACCTATCCGGACTACTGCAGCTTCGATCTCAAATACTGGCAGGCCTGGGCCCTGATCATCTCTCTCCGCCAGGTCGAGGCCGAGGCCGCCCTGCGTGAGCTCGACCTGCTTCTCGCCGCATCGCCCGCGGAGGAGCAGAACCGGGTCCGTATCGCGCGACGCGAAATCATCCACATCCTCATATGCATCTTCTCCGATCAGATCGACGACTGCGTCACCGAGGCGTCCGAATGGCTCAACAATTTTCCGGACGCCGATCCATTTGATATAAGCTCGATGGCCACATCCTTCGCCGTCACGACGATGTCGACCGGCGAGTTCGCCGCTGGTCGCAGCGCCCTGCAGACGGCCCGCTATGCGGCGATCGCCGCGCGCAGCCCCTACGCGGAATCCTGGGTCGGCATCGCCGAAGGCGGCATCGCCCTGTCGACCGGCGACTTTCA
>JAQVKV010000521.1 GCA_028694545.1 Zavarzinia sp.
GTTCGGGCCAGTTCCGCGACTTCTTCGAGGGGCTCGGCCTCTGGGGCGTGTTCCGCGAAGCCTATTGGTGCGCGCTGATCGCCTTCAGCCTGAACACCGCCGCCTATACGGCCGAGATCCTGCGCGGCGGCATCCAGGGGGTTCCGGCGGGCGAGATCGAGGCGGCGAAGGCGCTCGGCATGAGCCGCTTCATGATCCTGCGCCGTGTCATCCTGCCCGGCGCCTACCGCATCGCCCTGCCCGCCTACGGCAACGAGATCATCCTGATGATCAAGGCGAGCGCGGTCGCCATGGTGGTGACCATCCTCGACCTCATGGGCCAGACCAAGCGCGCCTATGCCCAGTCCTTCTCCTTCGACGTCTATCTCTACGCCGCCCTGCTCTACCTGCTCCTCACCTGGGGCCTGAGCCGGGCCTGGAAGCGCCTCGAGGATTGGATGAACCCCCAGCGCCGCCCGCCCGCGCATACGGGCGGCTGAGCCTTCAGTCGCGCCAGAAGCGTTCCTGGACCAGGACCTCGGCCCATTGGCTGCGCAGATTCTTGCGCTTGCGCTCCAGCGCCGCGCCATAGAAGCCAGTCAGCACGCCTTCGGCGAAGGCCCGCCCCGAGTCCGCCCGGCCAAGGGTGACGATCAGGCGCTGGGCGACCGCCATGTCGTTCAGCTCGCCGAGAAAATCCTGCAACCCGGCGAGACCGTCGAGGAAACGTCGCACCTCGCGCCCGTCGAACAGGGAGCCGAAGAATTCGAGGGCATAGCGCAGGCGCTTGATCTCGATGCGTAAGCCATGCAGCGCCTCGGCTTCGAGCCGCATGATGTTGCGGCCGCGCCGGCGCACGCGCTTGAAATGGACGTCGAGCACGGCGGCGGCGAACTTGCGCACCGGCGCGTCGAGGCGGGCGATGTCTCCGCCCTCGCGCCATTCGTGCGCGGCAACGAAACGCCCGAGCGAGAGGGCGAGACGACTATGGCGGGCGTCCGTCACCGCGTTGTGGGCCAGGCCGTAGCCGAGGCGCCTTTCGCTGTCGGCATTGATCAGCACCCGGTCGAAGCGGGCATCAGGCCCCATGGCCTTGAACACGGGGCCCGCGACGTCGCCGATGAAGACATCCCAGTCGCGCGCGGGGCCGAGCGCATTGGCCAGCCATTTCACCTCGTCCGACAGGACGAGCGAGGGCTCGGGCCCGAGGATCGACTTGAAGACCTTGAAGCCCGAGCGCAGCCGCCGGAGGGCGACGCGCATCTGGTGCACGCCTTCCGTATCGCCGCCATCGAGCACGGCTTCGACATTGGCGAGCCAATGGCCGGTGCAATCCTGGACGATGGCGGCGAAGGCCTCGCCCGCGGTCATGTCGGCGTCGAGGGTGAGCTTCTCCGCCTTCACCGGCGCGGCGACCCGCCCGGCGGCCAGGCGCGCGCCCCGTTCCGCCTTGGATTCACTCACCATCTTGACCGGCACCTGTTCGGCGACGGCGAGCGCCAGCGAAAAGAGATCGGCCGGGTCCCCGGACTTCAGCTCGAATTCGAGTTCCGAGATCAGCGCCTCGCCCTTGCCGGCGGCGCGGATCACGCCCTCGTCCACCGCCACCTCGATCTCGCCGCCGGTGCCGAGCGAAAGCCGGCGCAAGGTGCGCTTGAAATCCGTCTCGAACACGGCCTCCAGCTCTTCACCGCCGAGCGCGCGGGTATCCAGCAAAGTGTCCACCGTGCCGGGCGGAAAGGCGTCGAGATCCGGCACGGGCGAGCGGCTTTCCACTTCCCACTCTCTCCTTGTGGCGAGGCCGGCCAGGCTCTTCACCGGCACCTTGACGCCATGGATGCGCTTGCGCCCGTCCTCGCGGACGCGAAGGGTTACCTTGGCTTTCGCGAGGCGGCGATCGGGCGTGTCGAAATAGACGGTCTTCAGCGCGCGATTGCGGACCGGTGCCAGATTGCCCCTGGTCAGCAGCGGCAGTCGGCGGAGCGTGGCGAGATCCTCGGGTGCGACCGCCAGTTTCAGTTCGACTTCCGAGCCCATCACACCAGATCCTTCGGTATCACAAACAGGTCGAGCCGCGCGTCGCGCCGCTTCAATCCGCCCCAGCGCCCCGCACCGCTGCGGATGACGGCAAGGCCGGCGGTCGGGAATTTCGCGGCCATCTTCGCCTCGAAGGCGTTGCCGCTGGGCGCGACCAGCGTGGCCGCCAGATCCTCCAGCCCCGGGTTGTGGCCGATGAGCAGCACGCTCGAGGCATCCTCGCCCAGGCGGCGCAGGCGCTCCAGCAGCCGGTCGGCCGGGGCGAGATAGAGGTCGCGTTCGATCAGCGCCGGCATGTCGTCGCCGACCTGGGCATGCAGGCGGGCCAGGGTCTCGCGCGTGCGCCTGGCACTTGAACACAGGATGACGTCGGGCAGCAGCCCTTCCTGCCGGATGAAGGCGGCGACAAGGCTTGCCGCCCGCTCGCCCCGCTGGTTCAAGGGCCGGTCGTGATCGTCGACCGAGGAATCATCCCAGCTCGACTTGGCGTGGCGCAGGAGAATGATCGTCTTCATTTCGATACCGGTCACGAGCCGCGCGGGGCCATACGCAAACACGCCCCAAGGCCGGCAGGACCAGCATAGCCGGACCGGCCGTCATGATCATAGCGCGGCGAATACGCCGCCGCGCGTGCAATTGCCGCGTCGCGGTCAGAGGCGGCGATAACGCGCCTGGACCGCGTGTTCGATCGCGACCGCCTGCAGCCGGGGCAGCTTCAACCCGTTGCGGATGATCTGAAGGAGGCGCATCTCGAACAATTCGATCTTGGCGTCGACCGCCGCCAGCTCGCAGGCCAGCACATAGGCGGTGTCGCGCAGATGTTCGGGCAGGCCGAGGCCGATCATGCGCACCACCTCGTCGAGACCGTCGGGCGCATGCAGCATGGCGCCACAGGCCCTGGCCGAATCCGGCAGCTTGTCGACGTCGTAGCCGCGGAAAGCCGGCAGTGTCTTCACGATCTCGCCGATCGTGTGGAGTTCGGGGGTGGTCATGTCGCCATCCGCCGCGGCCACGCAGACCATCACCCAGATCAGTGCGTCGTGGTGGCTGATGCGTTCGGTCATTCCCGGTCCGT
>JAQVKV010000522.1 GCA_028694545.1 Zavarzinia sp.
CACGCGGTCCACGTCCGCATCCCCGTTCTCGCGCGAGAAGGAGAAGCGGATGGCGCCATGGGCCGCCGTATAGGGCACCTTCATCGCGCGCAGCACATGGGAGGGTTCGAGCGAACCCGACGTGCAGGCCGAGCCCGAAGAGGCGGCGATGCCCGCCCGGTTGAGCAGGAGCAGGATCGCCTCGCCCTCGATATATTCGAAGGCGATGTTGGCGGTATTGGGTAGGCGGTTGTCGGCATCGCCGGTCACGAAGGAATTGCCGATCCGCTGCAACAGCCCCTGTTCCAGGCGGTCGCGCAGGGCCTTCACCCGGGTCTGTTCCTCCGCCATGTGCAATTGGGCGAGTTCCGCCGCCTTGCCGAGGCCGATGATCGCCGGCGCATTCTCGGTGCCCGCGCGGCGCCCGCGCTCCTGATGGCCGCCCCGGACCAGCGGGCGCAGGCGCACGCCCTTGCGGACGTAGAGCGCGCCGATGCCCTTCGGCCCGTGCAGCTTGTGCCCCGAGAGCGAGAGCATGTCGATCTCGCTCGATTTCAGGTCGATCGGGATCTTGCCCACGGCCTGCACCGCGTCGGTATGGAACAGGGCGCCGGCGTCATGGGCCATTTCGGCCAGCATCTCGACCGGGAAGATCGTCCCCGTCTCGTTGTTCGCCCACATGATCGAGACGATCGCCGTCTTCGGGCCCAGCGCCTTGCGATAGGCTTCGACGTCCAGCCGGCCCTTGGCGTCGACCGGGATGCGGTGGACGGTGATGCCCCGGCTCTTTTCCAGCCAGTCGCAGAGGGCGAGCACCGCCGGATGTTCCACGACCGAGGTCACCACCTCGTCCCGGCCGACCTGGGTCTCCAGCGCCGAGAGGATGGCGGTATTGTCGGATTCCGTACCACCCGAGGTGAAGATGATCTCGTGGTCATGCTCGGCCCCCAGCAGGGTCTGGAGCTGGCGCCGCGCCGTTTTCAGGGCCCCGCCGACCGAGGCACCGAACGCATGCATGGACGAGGCATTGCCGAACTGCTCGGTGAAGAAGGGCAGCATGGCGGCGACGACCTGTTCGTCGACCCGCGTGGTGGCGTTGTTGTCGAGATAGACGGGACGCATGGCGGCCTCCTCTTTCGCGGGATCAGACGGGGATGACGCGCAAGGGCTGGCCGAGTTTCTCGATCAGCCGCTCCTGCACGCCGTTCACGGTGACGCTGGCCATCTGGCAGCCGATGCAGGCGCCCGACAGTTTCACCAGCACCCGCTCGCCCTCGACGTCGACCAGCTCGCAATCGCCGCCGTCCTGGCGCAGGAACGGGCGCAGTTCCTCGATCGCTTCCTCGATCAGGCGGATCTTCTGCAGGTTGGTCAGCTTCGGCTTCACCACCGGTTCCAGCTTCGCCGCCAGCGGCGACTTCGCCACCTTCGGCCGGCGCAAGGGGCGCGCGGCCTGCAGCGGATCGAAGGCGTCGGACGCGTCGAGCAGGCCCTCCGCCACCATGGCGGCATTGGTCTTGGCCAGGACTTCCTCGATCCCCTCGATGCAGGTGGCGCAGGAGCCGCCCGCCTTGGTGAAATGGGTCACCTGCTCGATGGTGGTCAGGCCGTTCATGCGCACGGCGCGTTCGATCATGCCCTCGTCGACGCCGAAGCACTTGCAGATCAGAGCGCCTTCCTCGTGGTCGTCCTCCCACGCCTCGCCCCGGTAGTTGGCGACGGCGGCGCGCAGCGCCTCGTAGCCCATGACCGAGCAATGCATCTTCTCGGGCGGCAGGCCGCCGAGGAAGTCGGCGATGTCCTGATTGGTCAGGCGCAGGGCTTCGTCGATGGTCTTGCCGATGATCATCTCGGTCAGCGCCGAGGACGAGGCGATGGCCGAGCCGCAGCCGAAGGTCTGGAACTTGGCGTCGGTGATCACGTCGGTCGCGGGATCGACCTGGATCATGAGACGAAGCGCATCACCGCAGGAAATGGCGCCGACATCCCCGACGCCGCTGGCGTTTTCCATCACGCCCGCGTTCTTCGGGTTGTAGAAGTATTCCTGGACCTTTTCGCTGTATTCCCACATGTCCGCCTCCCTCAGCCGAAGGATTTGCCGCAGGAGCACTGCGACTGTGCCTGGGGGTTGTCGAAGGTGAAGCCCGAGCCTTCGAGGCTGACCACGAAATCGATCGTGGTGCCTTCGATCACTGGCTTGCTGTGGGCATCGATGAAAATCTTCACGCCGTCCTGCTCGGCGACGTGATCGTCGGGCTCGCCGGACGCGACCAGTCCCATCATGTATTTGAAGCCGGCGCAGCCCCCGGCCTCCACCATCACCCGCAGACCCTCGACCGGTTCGGCCGAGCCGGCGATCGCGGTGCGCAAGGCGTTCACGGCACTCTGTGTCAGTTGGATCATGGCGTCATTCCCCGATCTGAATGGTCGGGAAGGGGCTTCGCAAAGCCCGTGCCAACATCCAAGACACTGATTTTCAATAGGTTTCTCGGATTGGGCACTTTGTCGCGTTTCCGCCTTTGTCGCTTTTGCGACAGCGAAATGCGACAGGCGGAGGGGGATGAGGGGGGCGCCGACGCGAACGCCGACGGCAGCACAGCGGGAAAATCCCCCTTCATCCCCGCCCTCCCCCCCAACGAGGCGAGGGTGTCGCGTGTCAGTGGGCGGCCTGGCGTTCCGCGTCGCGGCGGTGGCGGGCCATCAGGCTTTCGCCGTCTTCCGTGCCGAAGCAGACTTCGAAGTCATCGCATTCCGTGCAGCTGGGCGCGGTGCACAGGCGATAGCCCTCGTCGCGGCAGATCATGCGATAGAGGAATTTCTTCCACTTCATGTCCTGGGCATTCTTGCGCGAGAGCGGCTCGAAATGGCGTTCCATCAGCCACGACAATTCACGCCGGTTGCGCAGGCCAAGATCCTGCCAGAGGTGATTGGGGCGCTGGGCCCTTCGCGCCACAATGGCCGCCAGCGCCATCTCGATCCCGCTGCCGTCGCTGGCATGGCGACAGAGCAGGTCGCGCAGGCAGGCCTCGTCGTCACCGGGCAGGACGTCGTCCACCATCGACCGCGCGGTGCGCTGGGTCGGCAAGGGCGGCGGCGCGCGGCTCGACGTCG
>JAQVKV010000523.1 GCA_028694545.1 Zavarzinia sp.
GGCGTGCCCTTCTCGATCTCGGCGACGAGAAAATCACGCTGCACCTCGCCGACCAGGGGATGAATGATCGCTTCCAGTTTCTTCCAGGCACCGGCATCCCCCGCCAGCACCTTCGAGAGCCGCGCGAGATCGACCGCGCCATCGCGGACCGCTTCGGGAAAGGCATCGCCAATGGGGCCGACCGCCTTGCCACCGACATCATAGAGACCATGCACCGCCGCGTCCGCGTCGTAGACCGGCACGCCAAGGGCCCGGAACATTCTGGACGTCTCGCTCTTGCCCATGCCGATCGAGCCGGTGAGCGCGAGAATGAGGGGGCGGGTCTCAGCCAAGGACATGGCGACGCAGATCCTCCGTCACGTCGGGGCGGACACCGAACCAGGCCTCGAAGCCCGGCACCGCCTGATGCAGCAACATACCGAGACCATCAACCACCGGATTGCCGCGGGCCCGGGCCCGGGCGAGAAGATCGGTCTCGAGCGGGGCATAAACCACGTCGGTCACCACTGCCCGGCGCGGCAGGCCGTCGAGCGGCAGGTCGAGCGGGGGTTGCCCCTCCATGCCGAGGCTCGTCGTGTTGACGAGGAGATCGATGTCGTCGAGGTGATCGGCCCGTTCGCCCCAGGGCGTCGAGACGACATAGGGCTCGAACGCGCGGACCAGCGCATTGGTCTTCTCGGCGCTGCGGTTGGCGAGGCGGACCTGCACGACGCCCGCCTCGATCAGGCCGGCGACGACACCGCGCGCGGCACCGCCGGCGCCAATCACCATGACCGTAGCGCCGTCGAGTTCGAGCTTCGGCGCGCCCTGGACCAGATTGGCTACGAAGCCGGGCGCATCCGTGTTGCGCCCGGTCAGGCTGCCGTCCGCCTCGACCACCACGGTATTGATCGCCCCGATCATGCGCGCCGTATCGTCCACCCGGTCGACGATATGCATGGCCTGTTCCTTGTGGGGAACCGTGAGGTTACAGCCGCGGAAGCCGAGCTTCGGCAGCGCGCGCAGGGCGGTGCCGAGGTCCTCGGGCCGGACCGCGAGCGGGACATAGGCGCCGTCGATGCCATAACGCTCCAGCCAGTAGCCGTGCAGTCGGGGTGAACGCGAATGACCGACGGGCCAGCCCATCACCCCCGCCAGCCTGGCCTTTCCCGTGATCGTCATGAGCCGATGGCACCCCTGATGCGCAGATAATCGAGCACCGCCAGCAAGGGCATGCCCTGAACGGTGAAATGATCGCCCTCGATCCGGTTGAAGAGCTGGAGCCCCAGCCCCTCGACCTGATAGGCACCGACGGAGGAGAGCACGACATCGCCCGCCGCCGCCAGATAGGCATCGAGGAAATCGTCCGAAAAGGGCCGCATCTCCAATGTCGCGCGATCGGTGTGGCGCCACACAGGCGCCCCGTTCTCGCACACGACGACGGCGGAGATCAGTTCGTGCCGGCGTCCGCGCAGGGCCCGCAGATGGGCCCGCGCATGGGCAAGGTCGGCCGGCTTGTCGAAGAGGATGCCGTTCAGTACCAGCACCTGGTCGGCCCCGATGACAAGCGCGCCCCGATGGCGATGGGAAATCTTCGTCGCCTTCATCTCGGCGAGAAATTCGGCGATCTCGCGCGGCGGAACCTTGTCCGCCAGCATGGACGCCTTCAGTTCCGCCTCGTCCAGATTGGGCACGTCGATGCCGACGGGAACGCCCGCCGCCTCGAACATGCGCCGGCGAGCCGAACTGCCGGACGCCAGGATGACGGCGCGGGCCGCCGGCAGGACGGAAGGATGGGATTGCGTTTCGGGACTTGGGGGGGCCGGATTCGACATGCTATCTCTATGTCGCCTTTCACGAGACCTTGCAATGGGCCGATCCCTGCCGAACCGGCGATGAGCGACATTTCGGAAATCGGCCGTCGGGCCACCGCCGCGCAGACCTTCGGGCCCGCCACGGATCGTTTCGTCGCCGCGCGCAACAGGCTGACGGAATTCCTGATCGGCTATTCCCTGATCGAGAGCTACTTCGCCTTTGTCCGCGCGCGCCGTCCCTATCCCTTCATGCCGCGCGAAAATGTCGTGCCCGGCAGTGCCGTGCCGCGTAGCGAGCAGCGCCACCAGAACACCGCCTTCATCATCCTTCTCGACGAGCCGATGCCGGAAACGCTGATCAAGCATTTCCGCCTGCGCAAGTCGAACCGGATCACGGCGCAGAACCTGGCCAAGCTGAGTTCCGACGTCCAGGTCGAGGCGATCGCGCCACAGGCGCTGAACCTCGCCTCCCCCGAGAGCGAGGATCTGCTGCGCAAGATCCTGCATATCGACTACGCCATTCTCGCCGAACGGCTGAACCCCGGCGCGGCTCCCAGCCTGTCCCACGTCCATGTGAAGATCGAGCGCCTGACGGACAACGCAATCCGCGAGCTTGGCCTCGACCTTGGCTATGTCGAGCGGCGCCTGTTCGAGCGGGGCGAGGATTACGCCGACGCGCTGGAAGCCAAATTCTATGAATATTTCGGCTTTCCCGCCAATGCGTCCGGCCGGAAATCGGCGGCCGCCATGGCGGCGCAGATGCTAGGCAAGGCCGGCACGCGCTTCTGCGTCATGCTGGCCAATCAGGACGATTGCCGCATCACCCTGCTCGACGATGGCGCGATCGTCACCCAATACATGCTGATCCGCCTGGACCGGGACGACACGGCGCGCCTGATCCGCTCCGCCCGGGCCTTCGGCGCGGCGGATGCCGGGCCCTATACGCTGGTCCGGGACGATCACAACCATCCGGTCGTCATCTATCGCGCGGACTTCGCGCGGGCGGCACCGGCCCGTGGGCGCCTGCGCAGCGACGGCGAACGCCTGCTGCGCCAACCCTGGCTGGAAATCGTCGACGAATGGATTGTCAAGGTTCCCGCCACCGGCCAGGTCGAAGCGCAGGAAGACGCGGTCGATCCCCAATTACCGGCCCTTCTGCCTTTCGCCTGGGCACGGCCGGTAGATTGATCGCATCAGGTTGGTGATCACATCAGATTCAGGCGGTCGTAATAGAGATTGAGCACGGCGGCCGAGGTTTCCTCGATCGAGCGGCGCGAAACGTCGATCACCGGC
>JAQVKV010000011.1 GCA_028694545.1 Zavarzinia sp.
GGGCGAGCTTGCCCGCCTCTTCCACCACCTGCTTGATTACTTCCGGGGTGGCGTGTTCGTAAAGCTCGTACCCCGAGATGTCCTGCAGGCGGCCAATGGTCTCCAGCGTGAACATCAGCTCGCGCGAGGGGGCGGAATAGACGGTCATAGGGTCAGCTCTCCGGATTATTCTCTTGTGAAGTCTGTATTCTCTTGGGGCCTGCGGCCTTTGACGGTGAGCCGCGATATGCTAAGGCCTGTGCAATCATGGAAGCCGACATGACGCCGCAGACCATGGCGCCCATCATGCCCCCAGTGGCCGAGACCATTGCGCAAGCAGGCCACTTACTCAAGAGTGGTTTTCTGGTCGGCCTGCCGACCGAGACGGTTTACGGATTGGCCGGCGACGCGACGTCCGATCAAGCCGTCGCGCGCATCTTCGCGGCCAAGGGCCGGCCCAGCTTCAACCCCCTGATCGCCCATGTCGCGGACCCCGCCGAAGCCACCCGCCTGGCCGAGGTCTCGCCCTTGGCCGCGCGACTTATCGCGGCTTTCTGGCCCGGGCCGCTCACCCTCGTGCTGCCGCGCCGGGCCGATTGCCCGGTCTCCCTGCTCGCCTCCGCCGGGCTGGACACGATCGCCTTGCGCTGCCCCGCCCATCCGGTCGCCCGCGCCGTGATCCGCGCCGCCGGCGTGCCCCTGGCAGCCCCCAGCGCCAATCCCTCGGGCCGCCTCAGCCCCACCACCGCCCGCGATGTCGCCGAGGCGTTCCCGGCGGAGAAGGTCGCCCTGGTGGTGGACGGGGGCGAGACCCCGGTGGGTGTCGAATCGACCATCGTCGGCCTGTTCGGCGAGAAGGCCGTGATGCTGCGCCCCGGCGGCCTCGCCCGTGGTGCGATCGAGGCGGTGACCGGCCCGCTTGGCGATGCCGGCGACGATCATGATGCCCCGCAGAGCCCGGGGCGCCTGCTGTCCCATTATGCGCCGGGCCTGCCCGTCCGACTGGACGCGACAAGGGTCGGGCCCGACGAAGCCCTGCTCGCCTTCGGCGCGGAGGTCCCGCCGGGGGCCTTCGCGGTCGAAAACCTCTCGCCTGAAGGGGATCTGACCGCCGCAGCCGCCCATCTCTTCGCGATGCTGCGCCGGCTGGACCGTTCGGGGGCGAAGGGAATCGCCGTCATGCCCATCCCGGCCGAGGGCCTGGGCGAGGCGATCCGCGACCGCCTGTCCCGCGCGGCGGCGCCAAGGGGGGAAGCGGCATGAAGGAACAGGTCGGCTCCGGCATCAAAGCCCCTCGCCCCTTCGGGGAGAGGGGTTGGGGTGAGGGGCGAAACACCGCCGCCCCCGCCTTTCCTGAAACCGCCCCCCTCACCCCAGCCCTCTCCCCCCTGCGGGGGGTGAGGGAGAAGGCCCTCGCATGATTGTCGATCTCCGCGACCGCCTCCATGCCCTCCTCGGCCCCGCCGGCCTGATCGAGGATGCGGACACCATCGCGCCCCGGCTGCGTGACCACCGGGGCCGCTATGTCGGACGCAGTCGCTTCGTCATCCGCCCCGCGAACACGGAACAGCTCGCCGCCGCCATGACCCTGCTCTACGAGGAGGGCGTTCCCATGGTGCCCCAGGGCGGCAATACCGGCCTCGTCGGTGGCGCCACGCCGCATGAGACGGGGGACGAGGTGCTGATCCTGACCGACCGCATGCGGTCGATCCGCGCGGTCGATCCGGCGGGCGACACGATCACGGTCGAGGCCGGCTGCCCCCTCGCCGAGGTTCAGGCGGCGGCCGAAGCCGTGGACCGGCTCTATCCCGTCTCGCTGGCGTCCGAGGGCAGTTGCACCATCGGCGGCAATCTGTCGACCAACGCCGGCGGCGTGCAGGTGCTGCGCTATGGCAATACGCGGGAACAGGTGCTGGGGCTCGAGGTCGTGCTGCCGGACGGGCGCGTCTGGCACGGGCTGCGGGCGCTGCGCAAGGACAACACGGGCTACGATCTCAAGCAGCTCTTCGTCGGGGCGGAAGGCACGCTCGGCGTTATCACCGCCGCCGTCCTGCGGCTGCATCCGAGGCCGCGCGGGCGGGCCGTCGCCTTTTGCGCCGTCGCCGGGGTCGCCGCCGCCGTCACCCTGCTGGAACGCCTGCGCGGCGTGGCGGGGGAGACGCTGACCGCCTTCGAGCTGGTGCCGGAACTGGGCCTTGGCTTCGTGCTCGCCCATATGCCGGGGCGGCGCCGGCCGCTCGGCACGGTCTCGCCCTGGTATGTGCTGGCCGAGGTCGCCTCTCAGGGCGAGGACCAGCGCGACGTGATGGAAGCGGCACTGGCCGCCGCGATCGAGGACGGGCTGGTACAGGACGCCACCATCGCCGCCTCGGAAGCACAGGCCCAGGCCCTCTGGGCCCTGCGCGAGGACATGTCGGACGCCCAGCGCCCCGAGGGCGCCAGCCTGAAGCACGATGTCTCGATCCCCGTGCCCCTGATTGCCCGCTTCGTCGAGGTCGCGTCCGCCGCCGTGCACGCCCGCGATCCCGGCGTGCGCATCTGCTGCTTCGGCCACGTCGGCGACGGCAACCTGCACTTCAACCTGAGCCAGCCGGTGGGTATCCCGGCCGCCGACTTCATGGCGCGGACCGGCGAATTCGCGCAACTTGTACACGACATCGTCCATGCGCATCATGGCTCGATCTCGGCCGAACACGGCCTCGGCCGGCTCAAGGTCGAGGAAATCACCCGTTATCACGATCAGGTCGAACGCGACCTCAAGCACCGCATCAAGACGGCGCTGGACCCGAAGGGGCTGATGAACCCGGGCAAGGTGGTCAAGCAATAAGATAAAGCCATAGGGGAGAGGCAACATGCCAACGGCATTCGTCACGGGGGCGACCGGCTTCGTCGGCATCAATCTGGTCGATGAATTGCTCGCGCGGGACTGGCAGGTTACCTGCCTCGCGCGGGCGGGGTCGAACACGCATTACCTTGGTCGCCGCGACGTGAAGATCGTCGAGGGCAGCATCACCGAGATCGGATCGCTGCGCGCTGGCATGCCGGAAAAGGTGGACGCCGTCTTCCATGTCGCGGGCGACACCAACATGTGGTCGCGCCGGAATGCGCGGCAGACGGCGACCAATGTGACCGGCACCGAGAACATGTGCGCGGTCGCGCTCGAGAAGGGCGCGAAGCGTTTCATCCACACATCGACCATCGCCGCCTGGGGCCTGGTCGACGGCCCCATCACAGAGGAGACGCCCCAGAAGGGTGGCCAGTCCTGGATCAACTACCAGAAGTCCAAATACCTGGGCGAACAGGCAGTGAAACAGGCGACGAAACGCGGGCTGGACGCGGTGATCATGAACCCGGGCGCCATCGTCGGCGCGCAGGACAGCCACACCTGGGCCCGCCTCTTCCTCATGGTGGCGCAGGACGAATTGCCCGGCATCCCGCCCGGCTCCATGTCGTTCACCCATGTCGGGGAAGTGGTGAAGGCCCATATCGCCGCGGTCGAGCAAGGCCGCACGGGCGAGAACTATCTCCTCGGCGGGACCGAGGCAAGCATGCGCGAATTCGTCACCACGATCGGCAGGCACCTGGGCAAGACCAGGCTGCCGCCCGTCGTACCGCTGGGCGCCCTGAGGATCATCGCCCGCTTCTACGCCCTCCGCGCGGCGATCACCGGCCAGGAACCCTCGGTGACGCCGGAGATCGCGGCCATGGCCGCCAAGGTCAACCCCTGCCCCAGCAGGCGCGCGCAGGACGAACTGGGTTACCGTTCCCTGCCCCTCGACCAGATGGTGGGCGATTGCGCCGACTGGCTGATCGCCCAGGGCTACATCGAGAGACTACATTGACCGTGACCGACGACATTACGATCCGCCCTGTCATCGACAAGGACCAGCGCGCACTGGTCGACCTCTGGCTCGCCTGCGAATTGACCCGGCCATGGAACGACCCCCTCGACGACATCACCCGCGCCCGCGCCTCGGCGGAAGCCGAGATCCTGGTGGCGGCGGCGGCGGACGGCGCGCTTGCCGGCAGCGTCATGGTCGGGCACGAGGGGCACCGGGCCTGGATGTATTATCTCGCCGTTTCGCCCGCGCTGCAGGGCCGGGGCCTCGGCAAGCGGCTGGTGCGCGCGGCGGAAGTCTGGGCCGCCGCCTGCGGCATGCCGAAGATGCACCTGCTGATCCGGCCGGAGAACGACAGGGTCCGCGCCTTCTACGAATCGATCGGCTATGGCGAGCAGAAGCGGGTGATGATGGCCCGCTGGCTGGACGGGCGCCCGCTCGGCGACTGAGCGACAAACGAAACGACAAGAAGAAACGAGGGGAGAGAGACGATGGCGTTCCAGCCGTTCGACCTGACGGGCAAGGTAGTGCTGGTGACCGGTGGCAACGGCGGCATCGGATTAGGCCTTGCCGAGGGCTGCGCCCGGGCCGGCGCCGATATCGCCCTCTGGGGCACCAACGCGGCAAAGAACGCGGCGGCCGTGGCACGCCTCGCGGCCCATGGCACCCGCGTCGCCGCCTTCGAGGTTTCGGTCGCGGACGAGGCCGCCGTCATCGACGGTTTCGCCCGCACGATCGATAGCTTCGGCCGCGTGGACACCTGTTTCGCCAATGCGGGCGTGGGCGGCATGGCGCCCTCCTTCATGGAGCTCCCGCTCGAGGAGTGGCGCAGGGTGATGGCGGTCAATCTCGACGGCGCCTTCCTCACCCTGCGAGAAGCCGCGCGTCACATGACGGCGCGGGGCGGTGGCGGCTCTCTCGTGGTCACGGCCTCGCTGGCCGGGATCGAAGGTGCCGCCCGGAACGAGCATTATGGCGCCACCAAGGGCGGCGTCATCTCGATGATGCGGGCGATCGCCGCCGAACTCGGACGCGACGGCATCCGGTGCAACGCGATCCTGCCCGGCTGGATCGAGACCGACATGACGGAAGCGCTCTTCGCCTATCCGAAATTCCGGGAGAAGGTATTGCCGCGCGTCCCCGCGAGGCGCTGGGGCAAGCCCGAGGATTTCGCCGGCATCGCCGTCTATCTGGCGTCGGACGCCAGCGCCTTCCACACCGGCGATTGTCTGGTGCTGGACGGCGGCAACGCCATCTTCTGATATTGCCCGCCTGAGCCGCCATGACCGCCCGCCGCCTGGACCTGCCGCCGTTCCGCCCGCGCCCGCCATGGTTCGGCGGCTACCTGCAGACCGTGCGCAACGCCCTGATGAAGCCGGCGGTCGGTCAGGTGGCGGCCGCCTCGTCGCCCTTGCGCCTGCCGGTGCGTGATGGCACGGGGGACGTGCTGCATGCCATGCTCGATCTGCCGGCGCGAGTGCGGGAAGACCTGCCCCTCGTGTTGCTGGCCCATGGCGTTTCCGGCAGCGCCGAGAGCTATTACATGCGGGCGACGGCGGCGCGCCTGCTGCCGCTCGGTTATCGGGTGCTGCGCCTGAACCTGCGCGGCGCCGGCCCCAGCCGGCCGGACTGCAGGCGTCACTACCACGGCGGGCGATCGGGCGACCTGCGGGATGCGATCGCAGCGCTGCCGTCGGGGTTGACCGCCCATGGCGTCGTCACCATCGGCTTCTCGCTGGGCGGCAATACGGTGCTGAAGCTGGTCGGCGAACAGGGGACGACGGGTCCGGTCCGCGCGGCCGTCGCGGTCTGCGCGCCGATCGACCTGGGTGCCGCGACCCGCAACCTGAACCGCGGGCCCAACCGGCCGCTGCAATCCTATCTGCTGAAGGGATTCAAGGCGGAATATGTCGCCCCGGGGGCGGAACTGACCGATCATTTGCGCGCCGCCGTCCATGCCGCCCGCAGCTTCGCCGAATTCGACGAAACCGTCTCGGCCCCGCGCAACGGCGCCCCCGACGTCGCAACCTATTACGCCGAGAACAGCGCCAGGGCCTATCTGCCGGGGATCCGCGTGCCGACCCTGGTGATCGCGGCGGAGGATGACCCCATCGTGCCCTTCGCGCCCTACGGCGCCGTCGACTGGCCGGCCATTCCCGACGCGATCCCGGCCTTCACCCGCAAGGGCGGCCATGTCGCCCACCATGGCGCGGGCGGCATCTGGTATCTGGATGCGATCGAGCGCTTCCTCGCGACGGTCTGAGGGTCAGACGCCCCAGCCCCTGACCCGCATCTGGGTGGCGACATCGCGATCGCCATAGCGGCAGTCCGCCAGCAGGCGACCGCCCGTGTCCCGGCCGCGCGCGGTACAGGAAATCTTCTGCCAGCCGACCAGCCGGCGCAGGTCCAGCGCCGCCGCCAGGCCGCAGTCCGTCCCGCCGGCGCAGGTCTCGCCGAGCGCCGGCACCGAAAGATCGGCGATGCGGATCCGTTCGCCCATCAGGTCGATGGTGGCGCCGTCGACGACCGAGGCATAGCCATCGATGACCATCGGCGCAGGCGCCGCCGAGACACGGCCCACGCCGCCGCTGCCGATGCCGGCACCGCCGATCGCGAGGCCGAAGGGCAGGAGAAAGGCGGCCATCGCCTGCCCCGGTCGTTGGAGAATCTGCCCGATGAAACGCGCCATGATCGTGCCCCGCCTGATTTGTCACCAATATGGGCGCAAATCCTTAGGACTTTCTGAAGCCGGCGGCCCCGCCACATCCCGGCCGTTTTTCCATGACAGCGTTCGACGCCGTGGCTAGCTTTTGGTCCGAAGCGCCGGGGATGGGGAGACGGACCAATCGGTCACCCCTGGCGCCGCAACGAATAGACGAATGGATGAAACCATGACCCTCGACCCGCAGGCCAAGGCCATTCTTGACCAGGTCGCCCGCTCGCCCCTGCCGAAGATGCACGAGGTGCCGGCCAGCGTCGCCCGCCAGATGTTCGAGATGTCCTGCCAGTTGACGGACATGAAGAACCTGCCGATCGGCAAGGTCTCTGATCGCACCATCCCGGGCCCCGGAGGCGAGATCCCGATCCGCCTCTATGTCCCCGTCGCGGCCCCGGCCGGGCCCCTGCCGGTCCTCGTCTATATCCACGGCGGCGGCTTCGTGATCGGCAGCCTCGACACCCATGACGGCACCTGCCGCCTGCTCGCCAACGAGGCGAAATGCCTCGTCGTCGCGGTCGACTACCGGCTGGCGCCGGAACACCGTTTCCCGTCCGCCCTCGATGATTCGATCGCGGCGGTCGAATGGGTGGCCCAGAACGCGGGCGAGATCAACGCGGACCCGATGCGCATCGCGGTCGGCGGCGATTCCGCGGGCGGCAACCTCTCGGCCGCGGTCGCCCAGCATCTGCGCGACCGGGCCAGGACCGACAAGAGCGCCCCCAAGGTCGTGTTCCAGCTCCTGATCTATCCGGCGACCGACGCCCTGCACGAAGGCACCTCGCGCACGGCGAACGCGCAAGGATACATGCTGGACCAGGACCTGATGACGTGGTTCTTCATGCAGTACATCGGCGACGCGGAGAAGGCCGACCTCGCCGATCCCCGCATCTCGCCCCTGCGCCATCCCGATCTGTCGGGGCTGGGCGCCGTCCATGTGGTCGTCGCGGGCTTCGATCCCCTGCGCGACGAGGGCATCGCTTATGCGGAAGCACTGAAGGCGGCGGGCAATGACGTCACGCTGGCCAGTTTCCCTGGCCAGATCCACGGTTTCTGTTCGATGGCCGGCGTGATCCAGGAAGGGCGCACGGCGCTTTCCGGCGGGGCCGCCCGCCTGCGCGAGACTTTTGCGAAGCTCTGACCGGCGTCGCTCAGGCGCGGGGCGCCCCCATCAGGGCGGCGCGCTCGCGCTTCATGAGGGCGCTGATCTGATCGATGGTGGCACGCAGGCGCGGCGCGTGGCGCAGGTCGCGGTGGACCGCCAGCCAGACTTCCCGCAACGGACAGGCGCCGGGCGCGGTCAGCCGCGTCAGGCCCTCTTCATCGCCGACGAAGCAGGGCAGCAGGGCAACACCGAGCCCGGCCTTCACCGCCGCGAGCTGAGCCGGCGTGCCGTCGACCCGCAAGGCCGGCCGCGCCCCGCGCGCGACCTGGGCAAACCATTGGGCATCCGGCGCGCCCGAGAGTTCGGGCGGCGGGCCGATCGCGTCGCAGCCCGCGAAAGTGCCAGGCCCGGGCGAGCGCCGCTCCTCGGGATCGAGCCCGGCAGAGAGCACGTAGCGCGGCGCCGCATAGACCGCGAAGGCGACGAAGGCCACGCGGCGCACGAAGAGTTCCGCCTGGTCGGGCAGGGCGAAACGCAGCGCGAGATCATTGTCGCGCCGGGCCAGCACTGGAGGCCGCTCGTCCGAGACGAGTTCGAGGGACAGCCCCGGATGGCTGGCAACGAAGGGCGCCAGCCGGGGGGCCAGAAAGGGCGCGATCAACAGTTCGGGCGCCGAAAGCCTGAGCACGCCCTCGAGCGGCGTCGGCCCGCCCGCGAGTTCGACCGAAAGCTCCGCCATGGTGCCGGCCATATGCTCGGCGGCGGCGACCACGCGGGTGCCGATCTCGGTCGCCACCAACCCGGTACCCCGGCGCTCGAACAAAGGCTGCCCGATCGAAGCCTCGAGCGCGGCGAGGCGCCGGCCCATGGTCGACTGATTGAGGCCCAGCGCACGACCGGCGGCGGTCAGCGTGCCATGGCGGGCGATCGCCAATGCGATCTTGAGGTCGTCCCAGTCCTGCATGACTCTCAAAAGAAAAACGAATCGCTTCGGCGAAACATCCCGGGGGAACCATCATGACATCGAAACTCTTCGACATGGCGGGCAAGGTCGCCGTCGTCACCGGCTCAAGCCGGGGCATCGGCCGCGCTATCGCGATCGAACTGGCCAGGGCGGGCGCCCGGGTGGTTGTCTCCAGCCGCAAGGCGGACGCCTGCAACAAGGTGCGCGACGAGATCGCGGCCGAGGGCGGCGAAGCCGTGGTCATCCCCTGCAATATTTCGTCCCGCGATGATTGCGTGGCCCTGATCGAGGGCGCGCTGGACTGTTTCGGCCGACTGGACGCGCTGGTGTGCAATGCCGCCGTCAATCCTTACTTCGGTCCCATCGCCGATGTGCCGGATGCCGCGTTCGACAAGATCATGGCGTCCAACATCAAGTCGAACCTGTGGTTGTGCCAATTGGCGCGGCCGGCGCTGGCGGCACGGGGCGGCGCCATCCTCATCATTTCGTCGATCGGGGGCCTGCGTGGCTCCGCCCTGCTCGGCGCCTATTGCATCTCGAAGGCGGCGGACATGCAGCTCGCCCGCAATCTCGCGGTCGAATGGGGCGCGGAAAACATCCGCACCAATTGCATCGCACCCGGCCTGATCCGCACCGATTTCGCCCGCGCTCTCTGGGAGAACCCGGATATCGAGCGCGAAGTCCTGCGCAATTGCCCGGCGGGACGTATCGGCGAACCCGAGGACATCGCGGGCGCGGCCCTTTTCCTGGTCTCGGATGCCGGGCGCTATACCAACGGACAGACGCTGGCGATCGACGGCGGCGTCACCATTGCCGGGGGGTGAGACCCACGGCGCGATCCCGCTGCCACACCATGGTAAGAATCGCATTTCGCACTTGCAAAATCGTCGCTACTCGCTACCAGCCATACTAGAATAGATCCCATGAACGTTTTCGAGTTCCGCCTGTGCCGGAACTTACGCTCGGTGCTTCTGCCATGAACCCCTCTGGTCGCCGCAGCCCGCTATTTGCTGCCGGCGCGGTCGCCGCGTGCGGCTTGCTTGCCTTGACCGTCGCCGTGATTCCCGCCTTCGCGGCCACCTATCAGGAAGGGTTTACCGCCTACGAGCACGGCGCCTTCGACAAGGCCTACGAGATCTGGCTGCCCCTGGCCGAGGACGGGGATTCCGACGCCCAGTTCGGCGTCGGCGTCATTCTCGACAATGGTCAGGGCGTGCCCGAAAACGACGCCGAGGCGGCCAAATGGTATCGCCTGGCGGCCGAACGCGGCAATCCGGACGCCCAGTTCAACCTCGCCCTGCTCTACGACAACGGCAAGGGCGTGCCCGCGAACAAGGAAGAAGCGGCCTTCTGGTACGGCAAGGCGGCGGAGCGCGGCCATGTCGGCGCGCAATACAATCTCGCCCTCATGCTCGAGAGCGGGGACGGTATCCTGCGCGACGCGGCCGCCGCCGCCGTCTGGTATCGCCGCGCGGCGGAACAGGGCCACACCAAGGCGCAGAACAATCTGGGCGTGCTCTACGACAAGGGCATCGGTGTCGCCGAGGACAAGGCGGAAGCCGCCAAATGGTACCGCAAGGCCGCCGAGCAGGGTTTCTCGCGCGCCCAGTTCAATCTGGGCGTGATGTACGACTTCGGCACCGGCGTGCCCATCGACGATCTCGAGGCCGCCAAATGGTACCGCAAGGCGGCCGAACAGGGCGACATGGAGGCCCAGTTCAACCTGGCCCTGATGCTGGACACCGGCGAGGGCATGCCGCCCAACAAGTCGGAAGCCGCCTTCTGGTATCGCAAGGCCGCCGAAAAGGGCAATGCGGCCGCCCAGAACAATCTGGGCGTCCTGCTCGATTCCGGCGACGGCATTCCCCGCGCCCCGGGCGAGGCGGCCTATTGGTACGAACAGGCCGCGCAATCGGGCAATACCAGCGCCATGCGCAATCTCGCCGCCCTGTTCCGCGACGGCCAGGGCGTGCCGCAGGATCTGGTCGAGGCCTACAAATGGTTCTCGATCGCGATCGATTCCATGGGCTCCGGCCCCGAGCGCGAGGCGACGCTCGAGGATCGTGCCGCCGTTTCCGAACGCATGGAGCGGGCCGAGACACGCGAGGCCCGGCGCCGCGCCGACGAATGGCTGCGCCGGGCGGGCCCGGGCAGTGCCGCGCCGCGCGTCGCCAGCACGGGCCCCGCCGAAGCCCCCTCGCCCGAACGGGCGCGGACCGAACTGGATTCGACCGGCTCCGGCTTCTTCGTCACGGCCAGCGGCCTCGTCGTCACCAACCACCATGTCGTCGCCGCCTGCGCCGACCTGAAGCTGCGCCTCGGGCGCGAGGCGATCGGCACGGCGACCGTGCTCGCCGCCGACGCGGCCCACGACCTCGCCCTGCTGCGCTCGAACGCGCGGCCGCCAAGCCGGGCGATCTTCCGCATGGGCAAGGACGTCCGTCCGGGCGACGACGTCGTCGCCATCGGCTATCCCCTGCGCGGCCTGCTGTCGTCGGAAGCCAATGTCACCACGGGCACGATCAGCGCCAACGCGGGCCTGCGCGACGATCCGAACTATTTCCAGATCTCGGCGCCGGTGCAGCCGGGCAATTCGGGCGGACCGCTGCTCGACCGCGCGGGCCACGTGGTCGGCGTCGTCTCGGCGAAGCTCGACGCGCTCGAAGTGGTGGACGCCTATGGCGATATTCCGCAGAACGTGAATTTCGCCATCAAGGGCCATGTCGTCGCCACCTTCCTGAACCGGGCGCAGATCACTCCCGTCGCCGCCGACAGCACCATGGTCCTGCCGGCCGCCGACGTCGGCGAGATCGCCCAGCGCTATACGGTGTTGGTCGAATGCTGGAAATGACCGGCCGCCTGATCGGCATCGCGCGGCGCGCGGCGAAACGCGCGCCGATGGAAGTGCTCGAACGCGCCCTCGTCAGCCTCGAAGCCGGCGTCGAGGGCGATTTCCGGGGCAAACCGGGCAAGCGTCAGGTCACCGTGCTGTCCGCCGAAGCCTTCGCCGCCGCCATCGCCGACATCGATCCGGCCCCCGACCATGCCCCCTGGACCCTGCGCCGCGCCAATCTCCTCGTCGAGGGCGTGACCCTGCCGCGCACGGCGGGCGCGCGTATCGCCATCGGCGCCCTCGTGCTCGAGGTGACGGGCGAAACCGATCCGTGCCAGCGCATGGACGAGCAATTGCCCGGCCTGACCAAAGCCCTCGTGCCGGACTGGCGGGGTGGCGTTACCTGCCGGGTGATCACCCCCGCGACCGTCGCCCTGGGCGATCCGGTCAGCGCCTGAACGCCCGCCTTGACCTGAACGGCCGCCTTACGGCCGCACCAGGGGCGCCTCGACCCCGTCGTCGTTCTGGTGCATCTCGAGTTCGGCGAAGGACTTGATCAGGAACATGTTGAGATTGAAGAAGCGGCCGGCGCGGGTTGTGAAACTGCCGCCGACGATATGATTGAGGAAGCGCAGCATGTCGGCACCGTCGAGCTTGCGCCCGCCTTCCGCCCCCAGCTTCGCCGACTGGCGCCCGGCATAGTCCGTGTCGAGCCCTGCCGAGGACAGGAGATCGGCATCGTTCAGCAGCCCGGCCATGCGCAGCAGGCGCCGGTCCTCGGCCAAGGGCCGCAGCTCCGCGAAGACCTGGGTATCGACCGGCCCTTCCGATCCGTAGAAGGCGGCGCCGTGCAGCGCCTTCATGTAGAGGTTCGGCCCCGCCGGATCGGTCGCGAGGACGATCGCGCGAATGGCGGCAATGTCGGCCTCGCCGATACCGGACCTGATGAAGACCGGTACCGCCGCCTCGATCGCAATGCTCTCGAGGCGGAAACGCGTGGCTCCGTTCATGGTGCCGTCATGCTCGAAATCATGGATCAGGGCGGCGAGGGTCAGCAGCCCGCGCTCATGCGCGTCCAGCCGGACCTGGGTCGCCACCCGGTCGTTGCGCAGGGCGAGGTAATGCGCGTTCAGCAGCACCTCGAGGGTGTGGTGGGCGTTGTGATAGGGGTTCACCGGTACCGGCGTGTCGCGCCGCTCCATGACGGCGGCGATGTGGCGCGCGGCAAGGCGGTAGGGATGATCCGGCCCGAAGCCGTTCCGCGCCAGGACCCATTCGGCGACCGGGCCCAGCTTCGGCACGGGCAGGGACTCAAGCAGCGTATAGGTCCGCACCATGGTCTGTGCGACCCGGCGCGCGGTCCGTCCCTCGACCAGGGCAAAAGGTTCCGCCCCGAGATCGAGCCCGGCGGCCGGGGCCGTTTCCGCGAAGCCGGACAGGGTCTCGCGCTCGCCGGCCGGCATCAAATCGCCCACCCCCGCGCGGCAGCGACAGCACCGGGACATCCGATCGATGGGAAACCAGACATGGAAAGATACCCGCCCTGCCGAAACCGAGGTCTATTCGGACATCCTGCGGGCCCGTGCCGTCTGTGACCGGGATCACATATGGCCGTTTTTGCGCCCGATGGCTGCCATGCGGTGAAAAGAGATCGAGGACCGGCCGAAAGCGACCCCGGTCCCCGGGCGACGCTTCACGTTAGACGAATTGCCCGACACCGCAACAGCGTGAGAAGCATCGGAAATGAACATGTTTGAGACAGCGGCCTCTTTCACCGCAGCCCGGACTTGAGCTAATCACCTTGGTGGGGGAATTGTCGCCGAACCGGGCCACCACGCCCCCGCGCCCCTTGCGATCCGAACAGGAAGCAGAATGACGGAACAGCCCGCGGCGAC
>JAQVKV010000012.1:0-10508 GCA_028694545.1 Zavarzinia sp.
ATCGGTTACAGTTGCGACGCCGGCGCCTCGATCATGTTGTCGCGCCGTCTCGGGCACGCAAGGGCGAAGCGTTTCCTCATCATGGGCGAGATCCTCGACGCCGGCGCGGCATTGTCCGCCGGCCTCGTCGACGAGGTAACCGCGTCGGAGGACTTGACGGCCAGGGCTGGCGCTCTGGCTGCCCGCCTCGCCGCGGGACCGAGCTTCGCCTATGGCGAGATCAAGCGCCTGTTCCAGAGCGTGGCCTGCGAGCCGCTGGAGGCGCAACTCGCGCTCGAGGCGGCATCCATCGCCCGTTCGGCGGCGACGGAGGACGCGCGCGGTGCCCTGACCGCCTTCCGCAACAAGGAACGCCCGACCTTCAAGGGCCGATGACGGCAGCCCAAGGCCTGGAGAAAAGACGATGTGGGTCTATCCCGAAATCCGTACCCTTGGCGATCTGAGCGCCTATTACACTCGCAAGACACCGGAACGGCGCGCCTTCCTGTTCGAGGGGCGGGAAATTACCTGGCGCCAGTTCGAGGAACGCGCCAACCGTTTCGCCCACCGCCTGATTGCGGAAGGGGTCGCGCCTCGTGATCGCGTGGCCTACCTTGGCAAGAATTCGGACGATTTCTTTGTCGCCATGTTCGGCGTGGTCAAGGCGGGCGCCGTTTTCCTGCCCCTGAACTGGCGCCTCTCGTCAAGCGAGATCGCCGACATTCTGACCGACGGTACGCCTTCCCTGGTCATCGTCGAAGCCGAGCATCAGGCGCAACTGGCCGGTGATGCCGTGCCGAAGGCGGTGCTCCGCATTGATGCCGGAACGTCCCTCGATACATTCGCGCTGGACCGGCCGGCGACGCCGCCCGACCTCTTCATTTCGGAGGACGACACGGCGATCCTTCTCTATACATCGGGCACGACGGGACGGCCGAAGGGCGTTTTGCTGACACACGGCGGTATCAATCGCATGCGCCTGTGCGAGCATCTCGAAGGCGCCTATCAGTGGCATGACGGCGACAGTTACCTCTTCTGTCTGCCAAACTTCCACCTGCTCGGTATCGGTCTCTCGTTGCAGTGTCTTTACAATGGTTTGTCGCTGACCATCCTGCGCCGCTTCGATCCGGCGGAATCGCTCGCCGCGATCCACGCGGAGCGGCCGACCCTGCTCGTGCTGACGCCGACGATGATCCAGATGCTGCTCGATCACCCGGACGCGGCAAAGACCGATTTCGGCTCCTTGCGTCTGACCATGTATGCGGGATCGCCCATTTCCCTCGGCCTGATCAAGCGGGCGATCGCCGCCATGCCGTGTCAGTTCATGCAGTTCTACGGCGCGACCGAGACGGCGGGCGCCGTCTCCTTGCTGCGTCCCGATGAACACGACCTGACCAGCGAGGGCAAGCTGAAGTCCTGCGGCCGGCCCTTGCCGTTGATCGACCTGCGCATCGTGAACGAGATGGGCGAGGACGTGCCGCAAGGCCAGCCCGGTGAGCTCCTGGTTCGCTCGCCCGCGATCGCCGCTGGTTACTGGCGCAACGAGGAAGCGACGAATGCCATCTTCCAGAACGGCTGGTATCGAACGGGTGACATCGCCATTCGTGATGCGGAAGGTCTCTACTATATTGTCGACCGGGCAAAGGACATGATCGTGACGGGCGGCGAAAACGTCTATTCCGCCGAGATCGAGCATGTGCTCTCGGTCCACCCCGCGGTTGGCGCGGTCGCCGTCATCGGCGTACCGGACGAGCGCTGGGGCGAGGCGATCAAGGCCGTAATCATGCCGGCCGTCGGCGCCGAGATCGACCCTGTCGAGCTGACCGCCTTTTGTCGCGAAAGGCTTGCCGCCTACAAGGTACCGAAAAGTTTTGACGTGGTCGAAATGATGCCCATGACCGGAACCGGCAAGATCTCGAAAAAGGATCTGCGCGCCAAATATTGGTCGGGCCAGCAACGTTCAGTCGCCTGATCATGCGGTGGGAAAAAGGGCGGAATTCCGCCCTTTTTTTCAAAAGTTGGGGCGATCCCCATACTTACGTTAGTCCCGTTTCGGCACCAACCCCCGTCCGCAAACATGCACTTCAACTAAGATGCAGATCGGAAAACCGGGCCGAACAAAGGCCTATCGGGGACGGAAACAGGGGACGGGACGATAATGCGATTTCCTCAATTTTGGACGTCGGCCGCCGTTGGCGCGCTGATGCTGGCGGCGCCATGGTCGGTCGCGCAGGAGGCTGTCGGCGGCGACGATGCCAGCCGCGCTTTTGCGGTTGCGGAAAGCAGCTTCCGCGTCGATGTCTTTGGCGGCGGTGACGAGGACGGCGGCTTCTGGGGGGGGGCGCCCAGCGTTACGGTGCCGCTTGGCGAAAGTCTTGGTCTGCAGATCGACGGCATCGCCGGTTCGGCTGCCGATTCGATAACCTTCTATGGCGGTGCCGCCCAGCTCTTCTATCGCGATCCGCAGAATTTCCTGGTCGGTGTCGCCGCCCTCGGCCTCGTTGCGGACGACGAGAGCCAGTTCAGCATTTCCGCCATCGCCGAATATTACGTCGACAATGTCACGCTCGAGGCGATGGCTGGTGGCCAGTTCGGTGACATCAGCGATGGCACGGCCTTCGGGCGCGTGGGTCTTGCCGTCTATGGCGGCGAGAACCTGCGCCTTGCCGGCGGCGTGTCCTATTCGGAGGAGGCGAAACTCGGCGCCGATGTCGAACTCGAGTACCGGCTCTTCCCCGAGGCGGGGCTCTCGGTCTTCGCGTCCGGCGCCTTCGATCAGGATGGTGAACTGGGGCTCGCGGGGTTGCGACTCTATCTGAACGGCATGGCCGGGCAGACGGAATCGGGCGTGCCGTCTCTGATGGAGATCGACCGCCACCTTGGCCGTCGCAATCTCTTCCTGGCGGCCCCCACGGTCACGGGCACCCGTTTCATCGCCCAGGCCGCCGGCGCATTGTCGAACGGTGGCGGCTTCGGGGAGATTGCGCCCGCCCCGGTCGCCTCCAACGGGCTTTCGGGTAATGCCCTCGCGGCGTCTGCCGGCGGTACGCCGTTGTCCGGCCTGACCGACGCCTTGACAGGCGTGCTGAATGGTCTTGTGCCCACGACCGACACGGGGACGGCACTCGACGAGGTGCCGCTGGTCGGTGATGTCGCCGGAGCCGTGATGAACCTTCTGTCGCCCGATACGGTCCGGGTCAATGATCTGCCGGTGCAGGACGGCGCCATCGCCAACATCCCGTTGATTGGCGACGTCATCGGCCTGTTGCCGGCACAGGGGCTCCCCGCCCTTCTCGGCAGCCTTCAGACAGAGGCCGTGTTGACCCAACTGGCTCCGGGGCTCGTCCAGGGGCTTCTTGATCCCGCCAATCTCGCGGAGATCGGGACGAACCTGCTGACAGGAACTTTGGGGAACCTGGTGGGGGGCCTGACGGGCGAGGTGCCGCTGCCGTCACCGCTCTCGCTCTGACAGTACAACGCCCGCCCGATGTGGCTATCAGGCGGGCGTTGCTAAGATCGGAAAGTCGAAAAAGGACGCCCACCGGACCCTGTCCGGTGGGCGTTGAGTTTAGGCCGCAGCGGGGGAGGAGAGTAGAAAACCCGCCAGACCTTGTTTCGCCTGCTCGTAGTCACGGGCGAGACGACCGATGAACTCGGATGCTTTTTCACTGCGATCGATGGCGCCGATGCCCTGGCCGGCACTCCAGATGTCGCGCCACGCCTTGCTGTTGGAACCACCGTCCTTGATGTTGATGGGTGCGTTCGGATCACGTGCCAGGGCCTTCGGGTCAAGGCCGTTGGCTTCGATCGAGGGGCGCAGGAAGGTGGCCGGCACGCCAGTGAAGCAATTGGTCACGATCACGTCCGATGCGCCGCAGGCGACGATCATGTCCTTGAAGCCTTGCTGCGTGTTCGCCTCTTCGCTCGCGAGGAAAGGGGAACCGATATAGGCGAGATCGGCACCCAGGACCTGGGCCGCGAGTACGCTGCGACCATTGGCGATGCAACCGGAGAGAGCCAGCGGGCCATCCCACCAGGCGCGAATTTCCTGCATCAGGGCGAAGGGTGAAATGTTGCCCGTGTGCCCGCCAGCGCCGGCGGCGACGGCAATCAGCCCGTCGACGCCGGATTCGGCGCAACGCTCCGCATGGCGGTTGTTGATCACGTCGTTGAAGACGAGACCGCCGTAACCATGGATGGCCTGCACAATCTCGGCCGGCGCGGCCAGGGAGACGATCACGATTGGCACCTTGTGGGCGACGATGACCTCGAGATCGGGGGCGACGCGGTCGTTCGATTTATGGGCAACGAGATTGATCGACCATGGCGCTGCCGGCGCACCGGGAAGCGTCGCGTCATGGGCCGCAAGTTCGGCGCGGATCTCGGTCAGCGCTTCGTCGAGCAGCGCGGTCGAGCGCAGGTTCAGGGCCGGCAGGGAGCCGATGATGCCGGCCTTGCATTGTTCGACCAGAAGCCTGGGCGTGGAGGCGATGAACATGGGGCCGGCAAAGACGGGCAGGCGCAGGCCGCGTACCATCTGCCGCGCCAGCTCGCGGGAACCCTTACGGGTTACAGTCATGGTCAAGTCTCCCCTTCGTTCAATCGGGCGATTCCCTGGTCGAGCACCAGGCGGTCCCCGACGTGGGCATTAAAGAGAATGTCGCGGCCCTGCCGCCACATACGAAAGTTTAGGTTGTCGCCCGGAATCACGATGCCGCTGAAGCGCATCGCGAGATGCCCGAGCCGCGCGGGTGCGGCCTCGGCGAAAATCTTCAGGATCGCCCAGCCGGCAATCCCGTAGGAGGCAAGACCATGAAGGATCGGGCGTGGAAAGCCGGCTCTTGCCGCGACGGCGGGATCGGCATGCAGCGGGTTCCAGTCGCCAGACAGCCGATAGATAAGGGCGGCCCGAGACGACGTCGTAATCGAAAGGATTGCATCAGGCTCACGGTCCGGAATACCGGGATGGATGGACTTCCTGGGGGGCTCGCCGCCGAAGCCGCCATTGTCACGCAGCAGCAGGGTCTGAAGCAGGGTGCAGTAGGGCGTGCCGTTCGTGGCATCCTCGATCACGCGCTCCAGGGTGACGACGGCACCCTTGCCGGCACCCCGGTCCGCAACCTCGGTCACGCGGGCGCGGGCCCTGACCTCGGCATTGGCGGGCAGGGGGGCGTGGAAGGTCGCTGCCTGGGCCGAATGGACGAGGCGGTGCCAGTCGATGCCGAGTGCGGGCTCCTTCACCCACATGCCGAGGGTCGCCAGGGTAACCGCATAGGTGGGCAGAACTTCCAGCCTGTCTTCCAGGAGGAAATTCAGTTCGGTTCCGTCCAGCGGGTCCTGCCCCAGGCCGATGCCGAGCGCATAGAGGATCGCGTCCCGCACCTCATAGCGCTGCGTCTTGACCGGGAACGGCCAGGACAGGAGGGTTTCCGGGGAGAACGTCATCGCCGGCTCAGACCGGATCCCAGGTGAAGACGTCGCCGGAGCGGTGCAGGGGATAGAAATCCTTTTCGAACATGGGGAAGACCCGCTCCGCCACCGTGTCCGGGGTCCAGCCCTCGGCGGTATGGGCGGTGCGGAAGGGCCGCGCCTGCGAGAACAGATAGATCTCGTTGTTGCGCACGCCGAAGACCTGTCCGCTCACTTTGGCCCCGGCATCGGAGGCCAGCGCCACGACGAAGGGCGCGATCTTTTCCGGCACCAGCTTCTTAAGGCCCTCAACCCGTTTCATCTGTTCGGGCGTATTGGCGGGGATCGAATCCACCATGCGGGTCCACGCGAAGGGGGCGACGGCATTGGAGCGGACGTTGAAGCGCGCCATGTCGATCGCGATCGCCTTGGACAGGCCGACGATGCCGAGCTTCGCCGCCATGTAGTTCGCCTGGCCCATGTTGCCGATGAGGCCGGAGGTCGAGGTCATGTGGACGAAGGCGCCGGACGCCTGTTCCTTGAAATAGGGGGCGGCGGCATTGCTGGTGTTGAAGCTGCCCTTCAGATGGACGGCGATGACCGCATCGAAATCCGCTTCCTCCATCTTGTGGAACAGCGTGTCGCGCAGGTTGCCGGCATTGTTGACCACGGCGTCGATGCGCCCGAACGCATCCACCGCCGCTTTGATCATTTCCTTGGCGTCGGCATTGGAGGCGACGCTGCCGTGGTTGGCGATCGCCTTGCCGCCAGCGGCGCGGATCTCCTCCACCACCTGCTCGGCGGGGGAGGCGTCGTCCGCCCCGTCGCCCTTCAGTGACGTGCCGAGGTCGTTGACCACGACGGCGGCACCCGCCGCCGCCATCTCGAGGGCGATGCCGCGCCCCACGCCGCGCCCGGCGCCGGTAACCAGAACGGTCTTGCCCGTCATGCTGGCGATTGTCGATGTCATGTCGTGAACCTCAATAGGACTTGGGCAGATCCAGCACCTTCTCGGCGATGAAGCAGAGGATGAGCTGTTCGGTGATGGGGGCGATGCGGGTCACGGTCACTTCGCGCAACAGGCGCTCGACGTGATATTCCTTGGCGTAGCCGAAGCCGCCATGGGTCAGGACCGCCTGCAGGCAACTGTCGTAGCCGGCCCGGGCGCCGAGGAATTTGGCCGAATTGGCTTCCGCGCCGCAGGGCTTGCCGGCGTCGTAGAGCTGGGCCGCGCGCATGGCCATCAGCCAGGCGCTTTCCAGATACATCCAGCGTTCCGCCAGCGGATGCTGGATGCCCTGATTCTGGCCGATCGGTCGGTCGAAGATCACGCGGTCCTGGGCATATTTCGCGGCCCGGCGCAGGGCATCCTGGCCGATGCCGATGGCTTCCACCGCGATCAGCACGCGCTCCGGATTGAGGCTGTGCAGGATGTAGGAGAAACCCTTGCCTTCCTCGCCGATGCGGTCCTCGTCGGGGATGAACAGGCCGTCGATGAAGATCGCGTTGGAATCGACGGCCTTGCGCCCCATCTTCGGGATCTTGCGCACCTCGATCTTCGAACGGTCCAGATCCGTATAGAAGATCGTGATGCCGTCGGTCGGGCGTTTCGCATCCTCGTAGCGCGTGGTCCGCGTCAGCAGCATGATCTTGTTCGCAACCTGGGCGGTGGAGGTCCAGACCTTCTGGCCATGCACGATGTAACCGCCTTCGACCTTTTCGGCGAATGTCTTGATGCGCGTCGTGTTCAGGCCGGCGTCGGGCTCGGTGAAACCGAAGCAGACCTGGTCCTCGCCGGAAATCAGGCGCGGCACCCAGCGCGACTTCTGTTCGTGGGTGCCGTGAACGACGATCGGGTGGGGGCCGAACAGGTTGATGTGCACGGCCGACGTCGCCGCCATGCCGCCGCCGTGGCTGGCGACCTCATGCATCATGATCGCGGCTTCGGTGACGCCGAGGCCGGCCCCGCCATATTCGACCGGCATGGTGATGCCCAGCCAGCCGGCTTCGGCCATGGCGCGGTGGAATTCGAAGGGAAATTTCCCATCCTCGTCGCGTTCCAGCCAGTATTCGTCGTCGAAACGCGAGACGACGGCGCGCACGCCCTCGCGGATCGCGCGATGGTCCTCGTTGTCGGTCAGGTCGGTGGTGGTGAAGGCGTTCATGGTCGAACCTCAGGCTTCGGCGGCGGCCAACACGCGCCGCGCCTGTTTCAGGTGGGGGATGTCGTACATCTTGCCGTCGATGCCGATGGTGCCGGCATCCGGCGCGGCGGCGAAGGCATCGACGATCACGCGGGCATGGGCCACGTCCTCGGGCGACGGGGTGAAGCAGCGGTTGATCACCGCGACCTGATCGGGATGGATGGCGATCCGGCCGGTGAACCCGTCACGCCGCGCGACGCGGCAGCTTTCGGCCAGGCCTTCCGGGTTGCGAAAATCGGCATAGAGCGTGTCGATCGGAGCGACATCCGCCGCCGCCGCCGCGAAGAGGCACAGCGAGCGGGCGACGCGATAGGGGAAGGTCCATTCCCCGTCCGCCTCCTTGTTGGCGGTCGCGCCGATCGCCGCGCCCAGATCCTCCGCGCCCCAGGTCAGGCCGATCAGGCGCGGATGGGCGGGGACGTAGGAGCCGAGGTTGAACATGGCGGCCGGCGTCTCGGTCGCGACGACGAGGATTTTTACCGTACCGGGAACCATGCCGGCCTGGACCTCCAGGGCGTCCAGGTAATGGCCGATGCGGGCGATGTCGGCGGCGCCATTCGCCTTCGGCACGAGAACGGCATCGAGACCCGGGCGCACCACGGCGGCGAGATCGTCCAGCGTCAGGCCGGTGTCGAGCGCATTGACGCGGACGACGCAAAGCCAGGACCTGGCGGTCGATGCGGCGATCAGGTTCCGCACGAGCATGCGCGCCTCGGCCTTCCGGCTGGGCGCGACCGCATCCTCGAGATCGAGGATCAGGGCGTCCGCACCTGCAACGGTGGCCTTCGCGAATTTCTTCTCGCTGTCGCCGGGGACGAAAAGGAGGGAGCGCAGCCTCATGCCGGCTTCCTCAGCATCAGGGCGACGCGGCGGCAATAGGCGACTTCCTCGTCGCGCTGGTTGAAGCCGCGATGCTCGAAGGTGACGATGCCCTGGTTCGGGCGCGACTTGGATTCGCGGATCGCCAGCACCTTCGATTCGGAACGCAGCGTGTCACCGGCGAAGACGGGTTTCGCGAAACGCACCTCTTCCCAGCCGAGATTGCCGACGGTGGTGCCGAGCGTGGTGTCGTAGATCGACAGGCCGACGACGAGGCCCAGGGTGAAGATGCTGTTCATCAGGGGCTTGCCGAATTCGGTGCCCTTCGCATATTCGACATCGATGTGGATGGCGGCCGGATTGTAGGTCAGGCTGGAGAACAGGATGTTGTCCATCTCCGTCACCGTGCGCCGGACTTCATGCGCGAAGGTCTGGCCGACCTCGAATTCCTCGAAATAACGCCCTGCCATTGTTTCCTCCCTGTTGTCAGCCGAGCCGCCCGAAGACGGAGACGGCCGAGACGCTGTTGAAGGGCGCGCCGCCCAGATTGTGGGTAAGACCGAAATCGACATTGGTGCGCTGGCGCTTGCCGGCGCGGCCCAGCAACTGGCTGTAGACTTCGTAGGCCATGCGCAGGCCCGAGGCGCCGACCGGATGGCCGAAGCACTTCAGGCCGCCGTCCACCTGGCAGGGAATGTCGCCGCCGAGGTCGAACTTGCCGTCCAGGATGTCGAAGGGCGCACGGCCCTCGTCCGAGAGCCCGAGGTCTTCCATGGTCACCAGTTCGGTGATGGAGAAGCAGTCGTGTACCTCGGTCAGGCCGAGCTGGGCGCGGGGATCGTTGATGCCGGCTTCCAGATAGGCGCGTTTCGCCGCTTCCCGGGTGTTGCGGACGTAGGAGCCGTCCCATTCACCGTGCTGGCTTTCCCAGCCGTTGCTGGCGGAAAGCTGGATCGCCTTCACCGTGACGATATCTTTTTTGCCCAACCCCCGGGCGATGTCCGGCGTGGTGACGATGGCGCAGGCAGCACCGTCGGAAACGCCGCAGCAGTCGAACAGGCCCAGCGGATCGGCGATCAGGGGCGCGTTCAGGATGGTCTCCATCGAGACCGGCTTCCTGAGGTGCGCCTTGTCGTTCAGGGCGCCATTCTGGTGGCTCTTCCACGAGACATGGGCCATGGCCCGCTTCAGGTCGCCCGCGTCGATGCCATGGCGCCCGGCATAGGCGCCGGCCAGCTGCGCGAAGGAGCCGGGGGCGGAGCCATAGGGCATCCACAGGTCGTTGGCGAGACCCTTGGTGCGCAGGGGCAGGCCGCCATAGCCTGTGTCCTTCAGCTTCTCGACGCCAAGGGCAAGGGCGATGTCGCAGGCCCCGGCCGCAACCGCATAGGTGGCGGCGCGCAGCGCCTCGGTCCCGGTCGCGCACATGTTCTCGACCCTGGTCACCGGCATGGGCGGCAGGCGCAGCGCGAAGGCCAGCGGCAGGGCCGAATTGCCGACATTGACATCGTCGAGCGCGGCGCCGAGCCAGGCGGCCTGAATGTCGTGTTTGCCGATGCCGGCATCCGCCAGCGCCTCGGAGAAGGCTTCGACCATCAGTTCCTCGGAGCCCACGTCCCAGCGTTCGCCGAAACGGGTGCAGCCCATGCCGATGATGGCGACCTTGTCACGAATACCCGATGCCATGTCTCAACCCTCCAGCGCCGGACGGGCCGTCGGCGCGGCCTTCCAGAAATAGGTGCGGAAGCCCCGGCGCCGGTCGGCGGATTTCATGCGGAAACGCATGCGCAGGGGATCGCCCACGGCGGGCGCCTTGCCGGCGATGTCGGTCACTTCCATCAGCACGCGGGCGCCGCCCGGAAACTGCACGAGGCCGAAATGGAAGGGCGGATCCGGGCAATAGTTCAGCCGGTCGGCCGTGATGGAGACGACGGTGCCCGTCTCGTCCGCCAGGCGGACGTCGGTCATCGGGGCTGCCTCCACGCCCGGGGCGACGGGCAGCTTGGTCTTGGGGAACTGGGTATTGCCCGCGGCGTCCCGTCCGCCGATGAAGCCCGCCATGTCCCGGCCATAACGTTCGAGGACCGAGGCGGAGGT
>JAQVKV010000012.1:10608-13315 GCA_028694545.1 Zavarzinia sp.
CCGGCACGCCGGCTGCCGCCCACGTCCTGCGTGCGGGTCTCGCGCGGCAGGTGCAGGGCATCGATCAGGAGCCCCGCCTGCGAACGCTCGAAGAAGGGGGAAGACGTCGTGGCGACGACGAGTTTGCCGATCGCCGTCGCCGGCTGCACGGCAATGCGCGCGGCTTCGACCGCCAGTGTCAGCGAATCCTCGTCGAACGCGGCGACGGCACGGCGACCCGCTTTCGGCCCGCCCAGGCCGGACCAGCGCAAGGCCTTGACGGCCGCCTGCCGGTCGAGCCGGAGCAGGGGCAGATAGGCGCCCATTCCCTTGATGCTTCTCGTTGCCATCGTGGATCCGTTTCCATTCCCTGTGGCCCGAGTAATAACTCGCTTGCTAATCGTAAGCAAGTGTACGATAAGGGTGGCGCGAGTGATTGATGCAGAGGGAGCAGATTGACGCTAGTACATGGATGTCGGGCCTTTCTGGGGCTCCGCGCTTCCTGAGAGAGGGGTATCCATGTCGCCGGATCTGAATTGGAGATTGAGGCTCGGTTTCCTAGTGCACGATGTATCGCGGTTGCGGCGCAACGTGACCGACAGGGTACTGAAGCCGTTGAACGTGACCCGTTCGCAATGGTGGGTGCTGGCCTTCCTGTCGCGGCGGGACGGTATGCCCCAGGTGGCGCTGGCCGAGGAACTGGACCTCGGCAAGGTGGCGCTTGGCGGGTTGATCGACCGGTTGGAGGCGAATGGCCTCGTGGAGCGCCGGCCCGATCTGACTGACCGGCGGGTGAAGCGGGTGTTCCTGACCAAGGTCGGCACGAAGCTGATTAAGGATCTCCGCAACAGTGTCGCCGAGACGGAGGAGGAGATCCTGCGCGGCATCGACGATGCCGACCTGCAGGTCATGGTGAAAGCTTTGCGGGCGATGAAGGAGAACCTTCTCGAGCTGCTGGGTGGGGAGCGCGTCGATCACGAAGAGGACGAGGTCCAGATCGACGTCTCCTGAAGTTCGATCCTAAGGGAGGAAGAAACGTGCGTGGATTGTCGGGCAAGACCGCCATCGTCACCGGTGGCGGCCAGGGTATCGGCCGTGCCATCAGCCTGCGTCTGGCGGCCGAGGGCGCCAAGGTCGCCATCTTCGATCTGAACCCGGCGGCGGGCGAGGAAGTGGCGGCGCTGGCCGGCGGGGACGCGACCGTGAAGACCTATCAGGTGGATGTGGGCGATTACGCCGCCGTCCAGGCCGCCGTGACGGCGGTGGAGGCCGACCTCGGCCCGATCTGGCTGCTGTGTAACAACGCCGGCTGGGACCGGCCGCAGCCCTTCCTCACCACCGATCAGGCGCTGTGGGACAAGATCATCCGCATCAACCTCTATGGTCCGATCAACACCCATCACGCCGTCTGCTCCCTGATGGTCGCGCGGGGCGGTGGCCGGGTGGTCAATATCGCTTCCGATGCCGCCCGTGTGGGCACCAGCGACGAGGCGGTCTATTCGGCCTGCAAGGGGGGCCTGATTTCCTTCACCAAGTCGATCGCGCGGGAGTTGGCGCGCAAGGGCGTGCTGCTGAACACGGTTTGCCCGGGTCCGACCAACACGCCGATGATGCAGTCCTTCCTGGGGTCGGGCGAGAACGCGGTGAAGTGGAAGGACGCCATGGTCCGTGGCATCCCACTGCGCCGCATGGGCGAGCCGGAGGATTACGCCGGCATGGTCGCCTTCCTCGCTTCCGAGGACGCCAATTTCATCACCGGCCAGACCATCTCGGTCTCCGGCGGTATGAACATGATCTGACGCCTCGCGCGCGGACAAGAGAGAGGAACGCCCCATGGGCCAGGATATCACCTACGAAGACATCATCTACGAGGTGCGCGAGCGTGCCGCCTGGATCATCATCAACCGCCCGAAGGTCTATAACGCCTTCCGGGGCCAGACGATCGAGGAATTGATCAGCGCCTTCCAGCGCGCCGCCAACGACCGCGAGGTTTCCTGCGTCGTGCTGACCGGCGCCGGCGAAAAGGCATTCTGCACAGGCGGCGACCAGTCTGCCCATGAAGGCTCCTACGACGGGCGCGGCGTCGTCGGGCTGCCGATCGACGAGCTGCAGGGCCTGATCCGCGACATCCATAAGCCGGTGATCGCCCGCGTGAACGGTTTCGCCATCGGCGGCGGCAATGTGCTCGCCACCCTCTGCGACCTCACGATTGCCGCCGAGACGGCTCAGTTCGGCCAGGTCGGGCCCAAAGTTGGCTCGGTCGACGCCGGCTGGGGTACCGCCTTCCTGGCGCGCCACATCGGCGACAAGCGCGCCCGCGAGATGTGGTTCCTGAACGAACGCTATACAGCCCAGCAGGCCTATGAGATGGGCCTGTGCAACAAGGTCGTGCCGATGGCCGATCTGGATGCCGCCGTGAAGGACTGGACCGATAAGCTGGCGCAGCGTTCGCCGACGGCGCTGGCGCTGGCCAAGCGGTCGTTCAACGCGGATTCGGACTCGATCCGGGGCATTGCCAATCTCTCGCTGCACGCGGTGAAGCTCTATTACGACACCCCCGAATCCAAGGAAGGCGTCGCTGCCTTCAACGAGAAGCGCGCGCCCGACTTCCACAAGTATTTGCGCTGATACTTGTGGGGGGCGGCGGTGGCACCGGTCCGTTTGCGGCCAGGCGAACTGGCGAAAGTGCTGCCGCCCGGCGGCCTGACCTATGTTCAGGGATGTTCCG
>JAQVKV010000524.1 GCA_028694545.1 Zavarzinia sp.
AGCGGGGCCAAAGCCTCGCCCGCCGTGAACATGGCCTGGTCGAGGGCGCCGAACAGGTGGCATTTGCGATGATTGGCCAGCCGCGTACCGTCGCGCTCGATGACTTGCGCCGCGTTGTAGACGGTATCGCCGGCGCCCCGTTCCGGATAGCCATAAGCAATGGCGATGCCGTGCCGCCGGGCGATATCGGATATCGCCCGCGCCGAGGGGCCATCCGGATCTTCGGCCGCCGCCAGCGCCGCGTCGCGCCCGATATTGTAACCTGAAAGAATCATCTCGGGCGCGACAAGGAGGCGGGCGCCTTGTGCCGCCGCCTCCTCCGCCGCCGTGTCCAGGCGGGCGATCACCGCCGCCTTGCCCCGCGCGCCGCGAGGGCCCTGGAAGACGGCGATCCGCATGTTCAGTCCCGCCTTGCCTGCAGGTTCAGGACCAGCAGGCACAGGATCTCGAACAGCATCTGGGCGCCGAGTTGGGCGGTGTTGGTGGTGGCGTCATATTGGGGCGCCACCTCGACGACGTCGCCGCCAATCGCATTGATACCGGCGATGCCGCGCATGATGGCCAGCACTTCCCGGCTGGTCATGCCGCCGATTTCCGGCGTGCCGGTGCCCGGCGCGAACACGGGGTCGAGGCAGTCGACGTCGAGGGAGATATAGGTCGGGCCATCGCCCACCACCTTGCGCACGGTCTCGATGATGGTGTCCGTGCCCATGCGGGTTACGTCTTCCGCGTGGATTACGGTCATGCCGGCGTCGTAGGAGAAATCCCACAGGTATTCGGCCGGGCCACGGATGCCGATCTGCACCGTCCGCTCGGGGTTCAGGTGCCCGGCCAGCACCGCCTCGCGGAAGGGGCCGCCGTGCTGGAACTTGCTGCCCTCATAGGGGCCGGACGTGTCGCAATGGGCATCGAAATGGACCATGCCCACGGGGCCGTGACGTTTGGCGACACCGGCGAGGATCGACTGCGAGATCGAATGATCGCCGCCGACCGACAACGGCACGATGCCGGCGGTACACAGCTTCGTGTAGAAGGCTTCGATGTCCTCGTGACAGGATTCAAGGCTGAAGCGGCTCCTGAACGGGACATCGCCGATGTCGGCCACCTTGGCTTCGGCGAGCGGCACGACCTTGAGAAAATGTTCGTAGGGGCCGATGCGTTCGATCGTTCGGACGGCGCGTGGCCCGAAGCGGGAACCGGCGCGATTGGTCACGCCGAGGTCCATGGGCACGCCCACCATGGCGATGTCGAGGCCGCCGAAATCGGGCAGGTCCTGCGCATCCGCGCGGTATTCGGCGTCGAGGAAGGTGGGGACGCCGGCGAAGGGCATGTTTCGCCGCCCGCCCGCCGAGAACTGCACGGCGGCGACGCGCTGCGACTCCTCGCTGAACATCACGTCACCGCCGACGTTGCCGTATTTCGCGCGCAGGGCTTCCAGTTTCTTCGCATCGAACATGATGGTTCTCCAGGGGTTACTCATCCTTGGGCGACCAGGCGCCGAGCAGGCGCGGCAGGTCGCCGAAACGCGCGATCAGGCCGAAGACGAGGGCGGCGACCAGGACGAAGAGCACGGTCACCGCCGCCATGGTCGGCGTATAGCCATAGCGCAGGGCATTGAAGATCTTGATGGGCAGGGTCTCGACCGTGAAGCCGACGACCATATAGGCGACGATATATTCGTTCAGCGACAGCACGAAGGCGAAGGCGAGGCCGGAGACGATATAGGGCCGGATCAGCGGGAAGACGATGGTCTTCAGGATCGTGCGGTCGTCCGCGCCCATGGTCTGCGCCGCTTCGACCAGCGCCTGGTCGATCGCGTCGAAGCCGAGCGTCAGGGTGACCAGGGGCAGGGTAACGAAGAAGATCCCATGGCTGATCACCACGGTCCACGGCTGGCCATAGAGGCCGAGTTCCGACCAGAAGGCGAGGAAGCCGAGCGCGGTGATCACGGGGGGCAGAATGAAGGGCGCAAGGCCCAGCACCTGCACGATGCGCGCCCAGGGGGCATGCCAGCGCCACAGGAACCAGGCGATGGGCAGGGCGACGAGCACGGCAAGCGCGGAAGCGGCGGCGGCGACCCCGAGCGAGGCGAGCAGGGCGGAGAACCAGCCCCCGTCCATGAAGATCTCGCCGAACCAGTCGAGCGAGAAGCCTTCCGGCGGGAAGGTCAGCGACTTCTTTTCGTTGACCGAGACGCCGGCGACGACGGCGAGCGGTGCGGCGAGGAAAAGCCCGAAGCAGCCGAACGTCAGGCGGGTGAGAAGCCGGCTCATTGCGCGTTCTCCTTCTGCCCGAAGAGCAGCGACAGGCCAACGAGCCCGAGGCTGACAAGGACGAGGAACACGGCCATGGCGGCGGCGAAGGGCATGTTGGACTGGTAGATCGCCTGATCGGTGATGAGCACGGACAGGGTCCATTGCTGCGGCCGGCCCAGCAGTTGTGGCAGCAGGTAGGAGCCGAGCGCGAAGACGAAGACCATGATCAGCGTCGCGACGATCGTGTTGCGCAGGCCCGGCACGACGACATTGAAGAAGGCCCGCAAGGGCGAGGCGCCGAGCGTGCGCGCGGCCTCGACCAGCGTGGGGTCGAGGCGCGACAGGGCGGGGTAGAGCACGAGTACCGTATAGGGAAAGGCTTGATAGACCATGCCGGTCAGCACCGCGCCGAAGGAAGGCGAAAGCGAGACCGCCTTGTCCATCGCGCCCACCGCGACCAGCAGGTTGGTGATGCCGGCGGTGCGCGAGAACAGGGTCGACCAGGCAAAGCCGATGATCACCTCGGAGAGCGAGAGCACCGACAGCAGGAAGACGAGCCAGACCACCTGCACGCCGCGGCGCTGGCGCACCAGGATCCAGGTAAAGGGAAAGGCCAGGACGACGCAGATCGCGGCGACCAGCCCGGACAGCCCGAGCGAGAAGCCAAGCACGCCGCCGAAGAAGGCGGTCAGGAAACGCTGGTAGTTAGCGAATTCGAAGGCGGGCTCGTAGAAGCCGCCCTGGACCCGGTGATAGAAGCTGATGGCGATCATGATGCCGAAGGGCACCACGAAGAAGAACAGCAACATGGC
>JAQVKV010000525.1 GCA_028694545.1 Zavarzinia sp.
GGAGGACGCCCGCCGGGCTGTTCAGCTCCTGCAGCGAAACCTCGCCGAGCTTCAGCTCCTCCAGCCCAGACCGGAAGCGGGCCAGGTCCGGCTTCCCCTCCGTCCCGACCTCGACCACGATGCCGCCCGCGAAATCGATGCCGTAATTGAGGCCCGGCGTCACGAACAGCACGATCGAGGCGGTGGACAGCACGGCCGAGGTGGCGATGCCGATGAAGCGTCCGCGCATGAAGCGGAACGAGGTCTGTTCCGGGATCAGGCGGCGCAGGTTGAACAGGGAATGGATGTTGAGGATCTTCGCCTTGGTCCAACGCACCCACTGCACCATGCCGACCCGGACAAGGGCGACAGCGGTGAACAGGGAGAGCAGCAGGCCGACGCCCATGGTGATGGCGAAGCCCTTCACCGGCCCTTCGCCGAAGAAGAACAGGGTCGCCACCGCGAAGAGCGAGGTCAGGTGACTGTCGATGATGGTCGCGTAGGCCTTGTTGAAGCCGATGTCGAGGGCCGCCGCCGCCCCTCGTCCCAACAATGTTTCTTCCCTGATACGCTCGTTGATCAGCACGTTGGCGTCGACCGCGACACCGACCGTGAGCACGAGGCCGGCGATGCCCGGCAGGGTGAGTGTCGCCCCCATCAGGGTCAGGATCGCCAGCGACAGGATGATATTGGCCGAAAGCGCGATCACCGCGATCAGGCCGGTCATCGCGTAGAACATCACCATGAAGGCAACGACGAGCGCGGTGCCGATGAGGCCCGAAAGCTCGCCCGCCGCGATCGCGTCGGAGCCGAGGTCGGGGCCAACGGTGCGCTCCTCGATCACGGTGAGCGGCGCCGGCAGCGCGCCGGCGCGCAGCAGCACGGCAAGATCGTTGGCGCCCTGCGCCGTGAAATTGCCGCTGATCTGGCCCTGGCCGCCCAGGATCGGCTCGCGGATCACGGGGGCGGAAATGACCTTGCCGTCGAGTACGATGGCGAAGCGCCGGCCCACGTTCTCCTTGGTCACATTGGCGAAGCGCTTGGCGCCTTCACCATCGAAGCGGAAGCCCACCACCCATTCGCCGGTCTGCGGATTGGTGGTCGCGCTGGCATCGACCAGCATCTCGCCGGTCAGCAGAACCTTCTTGCGCACGGCAATCGGTTCCGGCGCCGTGCTGCCCGGCGGCGGTTCACCCTCCAGGATCTCGGTCCCCGCCGGGGCACGGCCGGCGGCCAGCTCGACCGGATCGACCGTGTCGACCAGACGGAAGGTCATCTTCGCAGTCTGGCCCAGCAGATTCTTGATGCGCGCGGGATCCTGCACGCCAGGCAACTGGATCACGATCTGATCCGTGCCCTGGCGCGCCACTGTCGCTTCGGCGGTGCCCGTCGCGTCAATACGGCGGCGGACGATCTCAAGGCTCTGATCGATGGCGCCGGTCGTGCGCTGCTGGATACCCGCCTCGGAGAGCGTGAGGACGAGCTTGTTATCCTCGCTCGTCACATCGACATCGGGTACACCGCCACCAAGCACGCCGCCGCCGACGGGCTGCGCCAGTCCGCGCAGCAATTGCCGCGCCTCATCGAATCTCGTCGGATCGGCGATCGATACGTTGACCGCGCCGTTGACGACGCCGAGGCCGGTATAGCGAATGCCCGCGCCGACAAGCTCGCCGCGCACGGAATCGACCAGCGCATCCAGCCGGTCCCGGATCACCGTCTTGACGTCCACCTCGAGCAAGAGGTGCGAGCCGCCGCGCAGGTCGAGGCCGAGGCTGAGCTGCTTCTGCGGCACCCAGCCGGGCAGGCCGGACAGGGTGTCGCGGCTGAACAGATTCGGTGCGGCGAAAATCACCCCCAGGGCGACCACCGCCATGTAGAGCATGATTTTCCAACGGGGGTACTGGATCATTTTCTGCCGCTCGATCTGTCGGATTTCGGGAGCCATCCCGGCGGCACGGCCGCCGGGCGCTTCGGTTCCTGAATTACTTTTCGTCGTCGCCGACGGGCTGGCCCTTGGCCTTGACCTCGGACACCGTGCTCTTCAGCACGCGGACGCGCACGCCTTCGGCGATTTCGAGCAGGACTTCATTGTCCTGCACCTTGGCCACCTTGCCGATCAGGCCCGCCATGGTGACGACCGTGTCGCCCCGGCGCAGCGCCGACAGAAGGGCCTTGTGCTCCTTGGCGCGCTTCTGCTGCGGCCGGAACATCAGGAAATAGAACACCACCACGATCAGCAGCAGCGGCGCCAGCTGGATCAGCATGTCAGCGCCGCCCATGGCGGGGCCCCCCGCAGCCTGGGCATAGGCCGTCGAAATCAACATGGAAGTACCGTCTCTGCATGGTTCGAAACGCGCGGACTATAGCCTTTGAGGGGGGGAATGCAAATCTCGCAAGGCCTCGGGCGCTTATCGCCGTGCTAGTTTCCGGCCATGACCGAGACCAGCCTCCTCCCCCTGCTCGCCCGTATCGCCGACAGCCTGGACCGCCTGGCGCCGCCGGCCGCCCGCGACGATGATCCCTGCGGCTACGAAGCCTATGTCTGGCAGACCGATCCGATGCATCTGCACGGCGTCGCCCACGTCGCACGGGTGCCGATCGATCTTCTCCAGGGCATCGCACTGGTCCGGGATACGCTGGTCGACAATACCCGTCGCTTCGCCGCCGGCCTGCCCGCCAACAACGCCCTGCTGTGGGGCGCGCGCGGCATGGGCAAGAGCTCGCTGGTCAAGGCTGCCCACGCCGCCGTGCTGGCCGATCATCCGGGCCGCGTCGCCCTGGTCGAGATTTCGCGCGAGGATCTGCACTCACTGCCCGAACTGCTGCGCCGGCTTCGCGGCGTCGACCGACGCTTCATCCTGTTCTGCGACGATCTTTCCTTCGACCAGCAGGACGCCAGCTACAAGTCCCTGAAGGCCGTGCTCGACGGCGGCATCGAGGGCCGCCCCCCCAATGTGATCTTCTACGCGACCTCGAACCGGCGCCACCTGCTCTCGCGCGACATGATCGAGAACGAGCGCTCGACCGCCATCAATCCGGGCGAAGCCGTCGAGGAAAAGGTTTCCCTGTCCGATCGATTC
>JAQVKV010000526.1 GCA_028694545.1 Zavarzinia sp.
CGCCCTTGTTCTCGCCGATGCAGAGGTGGAAATGCCATTTGCCGAAATCGACGGTCAGATAGCCGTCGAACACGCCGACCTTCTTCGGTGGCGTATCGACCGCGATCTCGAACACGGCGCCCTGCACACAGGAACCGAAGACGATCTCCTGCCAATGCCCCTCGAACAGGAACCGGCACAGCTCGAACAGGAAGTCGGGCGCGACGGAAAGGGGGAAGATCTCCACCTTTCCGCCGCCCGCCTCCTCGACGATACGGGACACGGCGGCCATCAGAAGGCGGCCCGCATGCCGAGGAACGCCGACCGGCCGGAAGAGCCGTAGGAATAGACTTCCTCATACTCCTCGTCGAAGAGGTTCTCGACACGGCCGAACAGCTGCAGGTTATCGGTCAGGTCGTAGGAGCCCGACAGGTTGGCGACGATGTAGCTGTCCATGCCGTAGTTTATCGTGGACCAGGTGGGCGTATAGACGACATCGGTGAAATCGCCGACCCAGACGAGGCCGAGGTTGGCGCCGGCCTTGCCTTCCAGGAAGCGATAGCCGATGTCGAGGCTGCCCTGATTGGCCGGGCGCCGGACCTCGGCCATGCCGGTCTTGCCGTCGCGGGCGTGGGTATAGCTGTAGGACAGGCGCAGGGTGAGATCATCGATCGGCCGGGCCGAGACTTCGAGTTCGACACCGCGATGGCGCGAGGTGGCGCTGTCGTTGATCGGCGTGCCGACATAGGTCCCCGTCACCGGATCGAGGACATAGGTGCTGCCGATCTCGTCCGAGATGCGCTGGTCGAAATATGTCACGCCGAAATTCAGACGCTCGTCGAGGAACGACTGGTCGATACCGGCATCCCAGCCCTTGCCCTTCTCGGGCTTCAGGTTCGGATTGCCCATGTAGCTGCCGCCGTAGCCATAGAGTTCGTTGAGGGTCGGGTTCTTCACGCCCGTGCCATAGGACGCGCGGAACTTGGTGCCGGTCGGCTCCAGGTAATAGGCGGCCGTGGTGCGCCAGGTGTTCGCATCCTCGAACATGTCGTGGGTGTCGTGGCGCAGGGCACCGGTCAGGCTGAGACCACCGAAGAGTTCGACCTGATACTGGCCGACGAAACTGTCCTGATCGACATCCTTCCGGACGTAATTGTCGATCTCGTCGTGCTGATGGACATAGGCGAAGGTGACGACATGGGCGGCATCGCCAAGCGCCGGGGTCTCGAAGGCGTAATCCGTCTGGTAGTCGTATTTGGTCGTCTCGCCTTCCGCGGTCGAGGTGACGGTGTTGTTGCTGAAGTAATTGGTCTCGGCACGGAAGTGGCTGAGGCCGAGCTTGTGGGTCCAATGCCCGTCGAGGAAGGACAGGCGCACCTGGCCCCGGCCGAAGCTTTCCGAACCGCGCGCCCCCGAATTGGCGTCGAAGGCATATTGGTAGGGGCTGGTGGTATCGCCCGGCCGCATGCCGAAATCGTCGTATTCACCCTTGTAATGGGTGTCGCGCAGGACGAGGTCGAAGCCGAGCATGTCGAGGGGATCGAAGCTCGCGTTCACATAGGAGGTCAGGCCGCGATAGCCGTCGTCCTCGCCGTTGCCGTTCCATGTCGCGGCCGAGGAGGTACCGCTGGTGATCGTGCCCGTGGTGCCAGCGTGGATGCTGAAACCCTCACCGCCGGCGCCGGCCGCCACATTGCCGATCAGGGTGCCGTTGCTGCCGCCCTCTATGCTGGTGGTCAGGCGGGGTTCGCCCCGGCCCTTCTTCGTGACGATGTTGATCACGCCGCCGACCGCGTCGGAGCCATAGAGCGCGCTCTGCGGGCCGCGCAGCACCTCGATGCGCTCGATGTCGGCGGTCAGCAGGTGGCCGAAGTCGAATTCCGAGGAGGCGGCCGGGTTGTTGACCACGACACCGTCGATCATGACCAGGGTCTGGTTGGCTTCCGAACCGCGGATGCGGATCTGGGTCTGGTTGCCGATGGTGCCGGTGCGCGACACCGCAAGCCCGGGCACCATGCGCAGCGCGTCGGAGACGACGCGGATCTGCTTTGCTTCCAGTTCCTCCCCGGTGATCACCGTGACCGCGCTGCCGACGGCGGTCAGCGGCGTCACGTCGCCGAGGTTGGCGCTGACCGATACCGTCGGCAACAGCACGGGTTCCTCGGCCCATGCGCCGGCTGCCCCCGCGAAGATCAACGCCGTTGCCGAAATGAACATGGCCCCAAGCCGCATCATGACGATTCCCTGCACTCGGGCGGACCACGGGCCTGATTTCGGGCGCACGCGTCCCGCCCCGTCCACGCATGTGGACAGACGACGAACAAACGTCGCCACGGACCGGGTTACACGGCCTCACAGGATGACGAGACTGGACGGAAAGCTTCCGGACCGGCCGCGGCAACGTCGATGGACGCATCACTGCTACGGATTGGTCCGCTACCTCCGGTTCACCCGACCGGCGGTAAAGTGATGCCCTCGATGGCAGGTCTCCTGGCTCGCGGATCCTTGTATCGCCCCGTCTTCCCGGCCGGCCCGAAGGCGCGCGACCAGTGACGTTGGGGGCGTACTCACCGCTTACAGTTGCGGGGACAGCCACGGCTTGGCGGCACTATACGGCCGCCTTCCGTCGTTCCCTTTTAATCCCGGCCCCTAAGGGCCACGGAACCACCGAAGCGCGGCAATCTTGATCAAGCGCCACGATCCCGTCAACGGAGAATTCGTCAGTGGGCCGCGCGGCGCATCTGCACATATTTCAGGCAAGACCATCGCACCGGCTTGAATTTGGGCAGAGGTAAGGCGCATGTTGAAGGGTCGCTTCACCACAACAGCCGGGCCCGACGGCCATGATCGAACTTTCCCCCAGCCACTACCGGACCGCCTTCGAATACGCGAGTGACGCGATCTTCCTGCACGATCCGGACGACGGCCGCATCATCGAAGCCAATCTGACGTCGGAGCGGCTGACCGGCTTCTCGCGCGCCGAACTGCTCGGCCAGGTGGTCACGATCATCAGCCCGAAACGCCCGGCCTTCAGCATGGAAGAAGCCTTCCGTCGCATCCGGCGGGCGACGAC
>JAQVKV010000013.1 GCA_028694545.1 Zavarzinia sp.
ACAAGGCGGGTGAAGCAGGTCCCCGAGATCGCGGGCGATTATCCACTTGGCCCGGGCGGCTTCCACACGGTCGACGATACGGGGCTGTGGGCCCAGTCGCCCAAGCGCTACGATTGGGAACTGGTGGGCAAGAAGGAGATCTTCGTGCCCTACAACAGTTTCCGCACCGAGGATCCGGCGGTTCGCTACAAGGACATGCTGGCCGCGTCCCACCTCAATCCGGAGGTAGTGCGCTGGGAACTGCACCGGGTCTGGGTGCTCAAGGCCAAGCTGAAGGCCGGTCTGCGTCACGTTTATTTCGCGCGCACCCTCTATATAGACGAGGACAGCTTCAATCCGCTTCTGGCAGACATGTATGACGCCAGGGGCGAGTTGTACCGCATGGCCATGCTGTGCACCTCCTTCGACTATGCGGGCCAGTTGTTCCAGCCGCGGGTGACGGTCTATCACGACCTGATTTCCGGGGCCTATATGGCCGACCGCCTGTCGAACGAGGTGAAGGACCGCATGAGCTTCAACGAGGGCGGCCGCGCTCTGGACGACTACACGCCGCAGGAGCTGAAGCGTCGCGGCGTCTGAGGGAGGCGAGTATCATGGCGTTGAACGGTCTCGCGGCGGATTGCTCGTCCGGTTGTGCCCGTCTGGACGAGGCGATGGCGGCGCCGGCGGCTTTCGACGTCACCTGCGATCTCCTGGTCGTCGGCTACGGGGCCGCCGGTTCGGCCGCGGCGATGGAGGCGGCCGAGCGCGGCCTCGACGTTCTTCTCGTCGATCGCTTCGCCGGCGGTGGCGCTTCGTGGCTTTCGGGCGGGATCGTCTATGCGGGCGGCGGCACAAAGCACCAGAAGGCGGCCGGCCGGACCGACACGGTCGAGGCCATGGCCGAATATCTGTCGCGCGAGGTGGGGGACGCGGTCAGTCCCGAGACGTTGCGCCGCTACTGCGCCGACAGCGCCGGCATGATCGACTGGCTGGAAGCACACGGCGCGCAGTTCGACAGCGCGGAAGCCCCGCACGAGACTTCCTACCCCTCCCGCGACTATTACCTCTATTTCTCGGGCAACGAGATGGTGCCGGCCAACCGCGATGCTGTCCCGCCGGCGCCGCGCGGTCACCGCGCCAAGGGGAAATGGCTGTCCGGCAGGGCCATGATGGAAGGCGTGATGGCCCGGGTACGGGGGACAAAGGGTATCCGTATTCGCACGGAATCCTCGCTGCGCCGTCTGATCGTGGACGAGGCGGGCCGGGTGGTCGGCGCCGAATTGATGTGCCTGCCGCGGAAGGGCATCGCCGTCGCCCTGCATCGCCGGCTGGAACGCTGGGCGCGCATCATCGCGCTTCAGGTCGCGGGCGCCTCACGCCTGCTGACTGCCCTCGTCGCCATGATCGAGAGCGCCTATGCGACGCCGGTGCGGGTCGGGGCGACGCGGGGGGTCGTGCTGGCGACCGGGGGGTTCATCAAGAACCGCGCCATGGTCGCGCGCCATGCGCCCGAATTCATGAAGGGATTTCCCCTGGGATCCACCGGCTGTGATGGTTCGGGTATCCGCGTCGGCCTTGCCATGGGCGGGCGGCTGGACAAGGCCAATTCCATCTCGGCGTGGCGCTTCATCAATCCGCCGCATGGATTCGCCAAGGGCATCGTGGTCGGTCCGGACGGCAGGCGCCTGACCAACGAAGAGCAATATGGCGCGCGCCTGGGCGATGCCATGATGCGCCGGGCCGGTGGCCGGGCGTGGGTGATCCTGGACGCGGAGGGCGTGGCGGAAGCGAAGCGCGAGATCGCCGAAGGCAAGATATGGGGGTTCCAGTCCTTCCCCGCCCGCTCCCTGATCATGACGGCGAAGCGCGCGCCGACCATCGAGGCCCTGGCCGCAAAACTGGGCATGGTGCCGGGCAATCTGGTGGCGGCGGTGGCGGCGAACAATGCCGCCTGCAAGGGCGAGGCGGCCGATCCCGTCGGCAAGTCGGAGGAGATGCGCGGTGCCATCGCGCGCGGCCCCTTTCATGCCCTCGACATTTCGGTAACCAACGGCATGTTCCCGCTGCCCGTTCTCACCCTCGGCGGTCTGGCCGTCGACGAGGCGACGGGGGCCGTCCTGCGCGAGGCCGGGGGTACCATTCCCGGTCTTTACGCGGTCGGTCGGGCGGCGCGGGGGCTGCCGTCGAATTTCTATGTCAGCGGCCTGTCGCTCGGTGACTGCATCTGGTCCGGTCGGCGCACGGCGGCGGCTATCGCGGGCGCTGCCATTAGGAGCGAGGTCTCGGCCGCCGAATGATCAATGCCCGGGCTTCCGGGGGTAATGATCAAGCCCCAGCATGGGCAGCAGACGCCGGGTCAGGAAAGCGCGCCGGTCTTCCGGCGGGCGCGGCTTCGGCCCCTTCATCAGGAGGAGGGACAGGATCATGCGAATCGTGACCTCGGTGATCTCCTCGAGATCCGCTTCCGGAATGTCGACATCGCGCAGGATTTCGCGCGTCAGCATCATCGACAGGTCCCAGCCCTGCGCATTGTTCATCGCATCCTGCGAGACATAGGAATTGAGGTCCGTCTGCAGGATGATGCCGAGATAGGGTTCCTTCGGAAATTCGGCCAGGGCGAACAGCAGCGCCTCGATGAAGCGGTCGGCCGGCTCCTCGAAGCTGTCGATGTGAGCCATCATGCGCCGGCCGAGGTTGACCCCCGACTGCAGCATGGCCGTGGTCAAGACCTCGTTCCGGCTGGAGAAATAGCGATAGACCGTGGGCCTTGTGACGCGGGCCTGCTTGGCGATGTCGTTCAGGCTGGTCTTGTCGATGCCCCACTGACGAACGCATTCGACCGCCGCATCGAGGATGCGGCGCTGGGTATCGTTGAAACTCTGGTCGAGGGGCAGGGGAGTCATCGGTTCTCGGGCGGTCGACATGGGGCAAGTCTAGTCGATCCACCCGCCCGGGGGAATCCCGCCCTGACCGCATGGCCCTTCGTCACCCCGGCGGCAAAGTGTCCGGCGCCGGCACCAGGGAAATACCTTGCTTTTCCGCCGCGGCCTGTTGCGCCGTCATGGCGCGCCGGAAGCCCGGCCGCCCCTGCAGCCGGCGCCAGTAGTCAGCGGTGACCGGCAGGATTTCCGGCCCAAGGCCCAGGTGTTCCGCCAGCATGAGCGCATAGGCGACCGAAATATCCGCCGCCGTGAAGCGCCCGGCGCACAGGAATTCCCGCGTCGTCAGGACGGGCTCCAGGCTGCGCAGGCGGGCAAGGAACCATTTCGCGTAATCCGCCGCTACCTGGAGCTGGCGCCGTTCCACGGGCTCGAATCGGCCATAGCGCAGTACCAGGGTCTGCGGGAAGGTCAGCGTCGCCTCGCCGAAGTGGAGATAGTTCAGATAGGCGCCGAAATCAGCCTCCTCGGGGGCGACATCCAGCGGGCTCGGCCCGTGGCGGCGCACCAGATATTCGCAGATGGCGGCGGATTCGGTCATGCGCGTGGCGCCATCCACCAGCAAGGGCACGGTGCCGAGCGGGTTTTCGTCGAGATAAGGCCGCGCCATGGCCCGCGGCGGAAAGGGCAGCATGCGCAGTTCATACGCGAGGCCCATTTCCTCCAGCGTCCACAAGGGCCGGAACGAGCGCGCCGACAGGCAATGCCACAGTGTGATCATGCGCGTGACGCCAGCATGGCGCGGGCGACCTTTGATCCCGTCGGCCGACCCAGCTTTTCCGAGATGAAGGCCCCGGCATCGACGAGACGGTCGAGGTCGACGCCGGTCTCGATGCCCATGCCGTGCATGAGATAGATCACGTCTTCCGTCGCCACATTGCCCGACGCCCCCTTGGCATAGGGGCAGCCGCCGAGGCCGGCGACGGAGGCATCGAAAGTGGCGATGCCCGCCTGCAGCGAGGCCATGATGTTGGCGATCGCCATGCCGTAGGTGTCGTGATAATGGCCGGCCAGCCGGTCCACTGGTACCCGGGCGGAAACCGCGTCGATCATGCGGGCGATGGTGGCGGGCACGCCCTTGCCGATCGTATCGCCCAGCGAGACCTCGTAACAGCCCATGTCGAACAGGCGCTCCGCCACTGCGGCCACGGCGTCCGGCGCGATTGCTCCCTCGTAGGGGCAGGCGACGACGCAGGAGACATAGCCGCGCAGCCGCACCCCCGCCTGCGCTGCCGCTTCGGCCACGGGGCGGAAGCGGTCCAGGCTTTCGGCAATGGAACAATTGATGTTCTTCTTCGAGAAGCTTTCGGAGGCGGCGGCGAAGATCGCCACTTCCGTGGCACCGGCGGCCAGCGCCTTTTCGAAACCCTGAAGATTGGGGGTAAGCACTGGATAGGTCACGCCGAGACGCGGCGCCAGTCCTGCCAGTACTTCCGCGTTGTCGGCCATCTGCGGCACCCATTTGGGCGAGACGAAGGCGGTCGCCTCGACGCAGGCGAGGCCGGCGGCGACGAGGCGCTCGATCAAGTCGATCTTCACCTCGGTCGCGATGATCTCGCGCTCGTTCTGCAACCCGTCGCGCGGGCCGACCTCGACGATGCGTACCCTGGATGGCAGGCTCATCACGCGTCCTCCGTCTCGACGGCGACGAGGGCATCCCCCTCGGCCACCTGGTCGCCCACGGCGAAGTTGAAGCCGGTGACCGTGCCGCCGTTCGGCGCCTTGATCGTGTGCTCCATCTTCATGGCTTCCAGGATCAGCAGGGGCTGGCCCTTCTCGATACGACTGCCCGGCTTCACCAGCAGGGCGACGATCTTGCCCGGCATGGGCGCGGTCAGGCGCCCGCCCTCGGTCCCGGCGCCGAATTCGATCGCCAGCGGATCATGCCGTTCGAGGACATGTATCGCCCCGCCGAGGAAGACGTGACGCTGCGCGCCGATGGGCACCACGCCCGCGCTGATGCGCCGCCCGTCGAGGCTGAGCGAGAGGCGCCCGCGCGACAGGGGCGTGGCCAGCATGCTGGTTTCTATCCCGTCGAGGCTCAGGACCCAGCCGGCCGGCAGGCTTGCCACCGCGATGTCGAAGCTCGCCTCGCCGGCGCGGTAGGTCAGGACGCGCCGCGCCGTCATGTTCAGGCGCCAGTCGTCGCGAATATCCCAGGGATCGGCACCGTCGTCGGGGGAGCGTTCCGCCAGCAGGTCGGCGATGGCGGCGGCGAGAAGCGCGTCGCGCGGCGGCGCGGCCGCCGGCGGGAACAGGACCGCGCCTTCACGCTCGATCAGCCCGGTGTCGAGGTCGGCTTCCGCGAAGGCGGGGCAGGCGATCAGGCGCGCGAGGAACGGGATGTTTGTGGTGACGCCGGCGACGCGATAATCCGCCAGTGCCCGGCGCATGCGGGCCAGCGCCGCGTCGCGATCCTCGTCCCACACGATCAGCTTCGCCACCATCGGGTCGTAATGGGGCGTGATCTCGTCCCCTTCCTCGACACCGGTGTCGATCCGGACGTGGGGGCCTTCGCCCGGGGCATCGACATGGGCGAGCCGGCCGATCGAAGGCAGGAAGCCACGATCCGCGTCCTCGGCGTAGATCCGCGCCTCGATGGCATGACCCTGGATCGCCAGCTCTGCCTGGGACAGGGGCAGTTTCTCGCCGGCGGCAACGCGGAGCTGCCACTCGACGAGGTCCTGGCCCGTGATCATCTCGGTTACCGGATGCTCCACCTGGAGACGGGTGTTCATCTCCATGAAATAGAAGCTGCCGTCCTGATTGGCGATGAATTCGACCGTGCCGGCGCCGACATAGCCGACGGCCCTTGCGGCGGCCACCGCCGCCTCGCCCATGCGGTGGCGGCGTTCCGGCGTCATGCCCGGGGCCGGGGCTTCCTCCACCACCTTCTGGTGGCGGCGCTGCACCGAACAGTCGCGCTCGAACAGGTGGACGTAATTGCCGTGCGCGTCGCCGAAGACCTGGATCTCGATGTGGCGCGGGCGGGTGATATATTTTTCCACCAGCACATGCTCGTCACCGAAAGCGGAAGCCGCCTCGCGCCGGCACGAGGCCAGGGCATCGGTGAAGTCCTCGCCCTTTTCGACAAGGCGCATGCCCTTGCCGCCGCCGCCGGCCGAAGCCTTGATCAGCACCGGGTAACCGATGGCGTCCGCCTGGGTCTTCAGGAAGCCCGGGTCCTGCTCGTCGCCGTGATAGCCGGGGGTCAGCGGGACGTCGGCCTTCTCCATCAGGGCCTTCGCCGCCGCCTTGCTGCCCATGGCGCGGATGGCGGCGGGCGGCGGGCCGACGAAGATGATGCCTTCGCGCGCGCAAGCCTCGGCGAATTCGGCGTTCTCGGACAGGAAGCCGTAGCCGGGGTGGATGGCCTTGGCGCCTGTGCGCTTTGCCGCTTCGATGATCCGGTCGGCGACGAGATAGCTTTCACGGGCCGCGGCGGGGCCGATCGCCACCGCCTCGTCCGCCAGGCGGACATGGCGGGCGCTGGCGTCGGCTTCCGAATGGACGGCGATGGTGCGAAGGCCGAGGCGCTTCGCGGTGCGGATGACGCGGCAGGCGATCTCGCCCCGGTTCGCGATCAGGATGCTGTCGAACATGGTGCCGCCTCACATACGGAAGACACCGAACCGGGTTTCCGGAATCGGCGCGTTCAGGGTTGCGGACAGAGAAAGGCCGAGAAGGCGGCGCGTCTGCGCGGGGTCGAGAATGCCGTCGTCCCACAGGCGGGCGGAGGCGTAATAGGGGTGGCCCTGTTCCTCGTATTGGGCGCGGATCGGGGCCTTGAAACGCTCCTCTTCCTCGGGCGCCCAGGTGCCGCCCTTGGCTTCGATGCCGTCACGGCGCACGGTGGCGAGAACGCTCGCCGCCTGCTCGCCGCCCATGACCGAGATGCGGGCATTCGGCCACATCCACAGGAAGCGGGGCGAATAGGCCCGTCCGCACATGCCGTAATTGCCCGCGCCATAAGAGCCGCCGACCACGAGGGTCAGTTTCGGCACCTTGGCGGTGGCGACGGCGGTGACGAGCTTGGCGCCATGCTTGGCGATGCCCTCGTTCTCGTATTTGCGGCCGACCATGAAACCCGAGATGTTCTGCAGGAACAGCAGGGGCACGCCGCGCTGGGCGCAGAGTTCGATGAAATGGGCACCCTTGACCGCGGATTCGGCGAAGAGGATGCCGTTGTTCGCCAGGATGCCGACGGGCATGCCGTAGAGATGGGCGAAACCGGTGACGAGGGTCGAACCGAAGTCAGGCTTGAATTCGTCCAGCCTGGAACCGTCGACGATACGCGCGATCAGCTCGCGGATGTCGTAGGGCTTGCGGGTATCCTTCGGCACGATGCCGTAGATCTCTTCCGCCGGATAGACCGGCTCCTCGATTGGCCGGAGGGCGAGCGGCGAGGGCTTCACCCGGTTGAAACCACCGGCGACCTGCCGCGCCAGGGCGAGCGCATGGGTGTCATTTTCCGCCAGATAATCGGCGACGCCGGAGATCTTGGCATGGACGTCGCCGCCGCCCAGATCCTCGGCGCTGACCTCTTCGCCGGTCGCGGCTTTGACGAGGGGCGGACCGCCCAGGAAGATCGTGCCCTGATTGCGGACGATGATGGTCTCGTCGCTCATCGCGGGCACATAGGCGCCGCCTGCCGTGCAGGCGCCCATGACGACGGCGACCTGCGGAATGCCCTTGGCCGACATGTTGGCCTGGTTGAAGAAGATGCGGCCGAAATGGTCGCGGTCGGGAAAGACTTCGTCCTGACGCGGCAGGAAGGCGCCGCCGCTGTCCACCAGATAGATGCAGGGCAGATGGTTCTGCTCCGCGATCTCCTGGGCGCGCAGGTGCTTCTTCACCGTGATCGGATAATAGGTGCCGCCCTTCACCGTGGCGTCGTTGGCGACGATCATGCATTCGTGGCCGCGCACCCGGCCGATGCCGGTGACGATTCCGGCCGAAGGCGCGTCGTTGTCATACATGCCGAAGGCGGCGAGCTGGCCCACTTCGAGGAAGCCCGCGCCAGGATCGAGCAGGGCCTCGATACGGTCGCGGGGCAGCAGCTTGCCGCGCGCGACATGGCGCTGGCGCGAGGCCTCGCCGCCGCCCTTGGCGATCTCGCCGGCCTTCTCGCGAAGGTCGGCGACCAGACCGCGCATGTGCTCGGCATTGGCGCGGAAATCCTCGGACCGTGTGGACAGTCCCGATTTGATGACAGGCATGGCGCTCCTCGACCCGGGCCGACGTCGATTTGAATGGCATCGGTTGCGGGGCAACTCTATACCGGGATTGTTCCCATGTATTGCCAGGCAGGGATCAAATCGTGCCACATTTTCACCCATCCGGACCCATACGGGCGACCCCGGCCGCCTTCCTTCGGGCGATCATGCAGGCCTATGGCCGGTATGGGGCCGATCCCGCGCCGCTGCTTGCCCGGGCGCAGGTCGAAATGCGCCGGCTGGCGGACGACAATTACCGCCTGACCGCCGCGCAACTGGAACTCGTCGCCGCTTCCGCCATGCGGGCGCTGGACGACGAGGCCCTGGGCTGGTTCTCGCGGCCCCTGCGCTGGGGTAGTTACGGCATGCTGGCGCGCGCTTCCCTGACGGCGCCGGACGTCGGCGTCGCCATGCGCCGCTGGTTCCGCCATCACCATCTGTTGACCGGCGACATCCGTCTCGAATTGCCGGCCGAGGCGGGGGTGGCGGAGATGCGCCTGTATGAAGACCGGCCGATCGGCGGCCATGGCCCGGACATGCGCGAATTCGGCATCGTCTCGGTGCTGCGCAACGCGCTCGGCTATGCCTGCTGGCTGGCGGATTCGCGAATCCCCCTGATGCGCGCGCGCCTGCCCTTTCCGCCGCCGCCTCATGCCGACATCTACCCCGTGCTGTTCGGCTGCCCGGTCGACTTCGGGGCGGACCATGCCGCTTTCGCCTTCGACGCCCGCTATCTTGCCCTCAAGGTTCGGCGCGACGAGGCTGCGATCGGGCGCATGCTGGCGGACGCGGTGCCGCTGATCGTCCATCGCTATCGTCATGATCGTCTGCTGGTCGAACGGGTGCGCGGCGTGCTGGCGGCGCGCGCCGAGGCGGATGACGCCGGGGCCGTCGCCGAGGCGCTGGGCCTTTCCGTGCGGACATTGCACCGGCAGTTGGCGCGCGAGGGCGCGTCGCTCCAGGCGCTGAAGGACGAGACCCGGCTGGCGCTGGCGCAACGCCTGCTCGAACGGAGCGAAAGGCCGGTGAAACAGGTCGCCGCCGCCGTCGGTTTCGCCAACGAGAAGAGTTTCGCCCGCGCCTTCAAGGGTTGGACGGGCCTGACACCGGCCGAATTCCGCGCGCGTTCGGCCACCTAGCGGGCCACATACCAGTCGCGACGGTGATTGAAGGCGACCAGGAGGTTGAGTGCCAGTGCCCCTACCATGGAGGTGACGACGGCGAACCAGTCGAGCAGGAGAAAGGCGACGGCGAAGATCACGGCGTCCAGCGCCAGTTGCAGCCAGCCCGCGCGGAAGCCTGTCTTCTCCTGGATGTAATAGGCGAGAATGCCGACCCCGCCGCCGCTGGCGCCATGTCGGAACAGGCCGATCAGGCCGATGCCGATGCACAAGCCCGCGACGATCGCGCCGCTGAAAGGCTCGACATGCTCGTAGCGGAAGAGCCTGGGCGCGAGGCCGGCAAGGCCCGAGATCGCGGTGACGCAGACGAGCGAGCGCAAGGTGAAGCCCCGGTCCAGCCGCATGACGGCAAGAATGTAGAAGGGCACGTTCACCAGCAGGAAGACGAGGGCGAAGTCGGCCCCGGTCGCATAGGAGATCAGGAAGGCGATGCCCGCCGCCTGACCCGTGATCAGGCCCATGGCGTGCAGCAGCGAGATCCCGAAGGAGATCATGATCACGCCGAAGGCAAGCCCTTGAATATTGTCGAACCGCGAATGGGCGGCGGCCCGCCCGCCCGGGCCCTTCGCTTTCTGCTCCTTCATTGCCATTGCAACACCCGCCACGGAAAGACGCCGAACATTTCAAGGCTATGCCTGTCCGCGACCGCGCGCACCCCCGGGATCTCCCGGTCTTGACGTGGCTCGCGCGAGGGGGGGGACACTTATGCCGTGTACATGTTTGCGGCGCATCGCTCTGAAAGGAGGTTCGGGGGAGATCCGTTCGACCGTCTGTTTCGTACAAGCCACCGAAGGCGGCTGACATCTTCTCCCCCGAACAGGGCGGTGGGAGGTGGCCGCATTTCCGACCCGCCGCGACCGGGGGGCGTCGGGGGGAGCAAAGAATGAACATCCGATCGACGTTGGCCCTGGCGCCCGAGGCGCTGCAGACTGTAATCGACGCGATTCCGAACCCGGTGTTCATGCTGGATCGGGCGCACCGGCTGGTGCTGATCAACGAGGCTTTCTGCACCATGACCGGCTTCAAGCGCGAGGCGGTCATCGGCCGCTCGCCGACCGAGTTCATTCCGACCGTGCAGCGCGAAGTCTTCTGGCGCATCGACGATCAGGTCTTCGAGACCGGTCAGCCCAATGTGAACGAGGAGGTGGTCACGGACGCGACGGGCGCGCCCCGGGTCATGCTGACCAGCAAGCGGCTGGTCCGCCTGCCCGGCCCCAAGGGCGACGAGGCCTTCGTCGTCGCCATGATCACGGATGTGACGGCGCAGCGCGAGACCGATCAGCGTGCGCGATATCTCGCCGGACACGACGAGTTGACCGACCTGCCCAACCGTTCTCAGTTCAATGCTGAACTGTCGTTGGCGGTGGCGGATGCGGCATTCGCCGGCCGGAGTCTGGTGCTGTTCTCGGTCGACCTGTCCGGTTTCAAGGCCGTGAACAATCTACACGGATTTGCCGTCGGCGACCTGCTTCTGCGTGCGATTGCCGCGCGCATCCGGTCCTTTGCCGGCAACCGGGGCAAGGCTTTCCGCCTGGGGGGCGACGAATTCTGCCTGATCCTCAAGGATATTCATTCGGCGGAGGAGGCGGAGGTCGTGGCCGCCGCCCTGCTCGACCAGTTGCAGGCGCCGGCCGATATCGCGGGTGAGGTGGTGTCCGTCGGCGCGGCCATTGGTGTCGCGGTCTTTCCGGACGACGGTGACACGCCCGCCCGCCTGCGCCAGCAGGCGGAGGCGGCGATGCAGGCGGTCAAGCGCCAGCATCTGTCGGCCGTGCACCATATCCGGCGCGACGGTGAGGACGAGACCCGTGGCGCCGCCGGGGCCTGGGACATCCTCGCCGAGCTCGAGACCGCGGTCGCGGATGGCCAGCTCACCCTCTACTATCAGCCTGTCTGCGCCGCGCGCGACGGTACTCCCCGCGGGTTCGAGGCCCTGCTGCGCTGGCCTCATCCGTCGCGCGGCATGATCGCGCCGGACCGTTTCATCCCCATCGCCGAAGCCTCGGGCCTGATCGGCCGGCTCGGCGACTGGGTCTGGGCACGCGCCTGCCGTCAGGCGGCGGGCTGGGACGCGGCCCGTCGGGTTGCCGTGAATGTCTCGCCGAGACAACTCATGGCGCACGGCTTTTGCGAAACCGTCGCGCGCGTCCTGCGTGAAAGCGGACTGGCCCCTGAAAGACTTGAACTCGAGATCACGGAAACCGCCCTTCTCGGCGACGACGAGGTGATGATGCAGGCCTTCACCGGCCTGAAGACACTCGGGGTCGGCATTGCGCTGGACGATTTCGGGACTGGCTGGTCGTCGCTGGCGAGCCTGCGCAAATTCGGCTTCGACCGGGTCAAGGTCGACCGCGGTTTCGTCTCCAACATCGAATACGACATCCGCTCTGTCGCGATCGTCCGCGCGGTCGTCGGCCTCGCCAAGGCACTCGATGTCCAGGTCACGGCGGAAGGCATCGAAACGCCGGGCCAGTTGAATGCCCTGCGGGCGATGGGCTGTGACGAGGTGCAGGGATACCTGATCGGTCGCCCGGCCGAAGTCCCCGTGACGCCACAACCGGAAGCCTGGCTGCAGAAGCCCTGAGTCTTTGGTCGAAGGGGGAATGCTTTGGCATGCTGCATCGCAAAAATTTTTTTGCAATGGCGTCAAAAAGGGCGATGTAGGCGTTGACCACGTCGACAAAGCCCTATTCTAATCAGAATAACCGAATATTTCCGGCGTCCGGATTTCAGCCTCCGCGTAATCGAGGGGATGGTCCATGGTGAGCCATCAGGTCCTGTCCAAATCCCCCCCCGGCCCGGAAACGGCCCGGCTTGGTGATGCGCGTGACGTCATCGCGGGGACCGGTGGGGTCGATCGCACGGAGATGGCACTCTACGGTATCTATGAGATTTCCAAGCTGCTCGCCATGCCGGCCCGGCTCGAGGTCAGCCTGGCCGGGGTGCTGTCCCTGCTGTCGTCTTTCCTCGACATGCGCAACGGGCTGATCGCCTTGCTCGACGAGGCCGGCAATCCCGAAGTGGTGGTCGGTTCCGGCTGGACCGAGGCGACGGCGAAACGCTATTTCGAGCGTCTGCCCGAACGGGCGATCGGTCGTATCGTCGTCACCAAGACCGCGCTTGTGGTCGAGAATGTCGCCCATGATCCGCTGTTCGCCGAGGTGGATTTTTCCACCTGGGGGCCGCGCGGTGCCTCCTATTCCTTCATCGGCGTGCCGATCAAGGAGCGGGAGAAGGTGATCGGGACCCTCACCATCGATCGCAACTGGAGCGGATTGCCCCATTTCCAGTTCGATCGCGATGTCCGCTTCCTGACCATGGTCGCCAATCTGGTCGGCCAGTCGGTCCGCCTGCAGAAGCTGATCGCCCAGGACCGTCAGCGCCTGATTGCCGAACAGCACCGCCTGGCCAAGGCGGTGGAGGATGTGGCCCGTCCCCATCACCGGCCGGCCCATGCCCAGGAAGTGGCGGCGCCCGATCTCGCGGCGTCCGAGACCCTCGGCATTGTCGGTGACAGTCCGGCGATCAAATCCGTACTCGACAAGGTGCGCATCGTCGCCCGTTCCCAGACCACGGTCCTGCTGCGCGGCGAGAGCGGGACAGGCAAGGAACTCTTCGCCCAGGCCCTGCACGACATGTCGCCGCGCCGGGACGGGCCCTTCGTCAAGCTGAACTGCGCGGCGCTGCCGGAAAGCGTGCTCGAATCCGAACTCTTCGGCCACGAGAAGGGGGCCTTCACCGGGGCCCATGCGCAGCGCAAGGGCCGCTTCGAGATGGCGGATGGCGGCACCCTGTTCCTCGACGAGATTGGCGAGATTTCCGTCGTC
>JAQVKV010000527.1 GCA_028694545.1 Zavarzinia sp.
ATGCTGGCCAATCTGCCGCCCGTCCGCTCGATCATCGATACGGTGCTCGGCGGCTATGGCATTCCGCGCCAGGCGCTGAAGTTCTTCAACTATCCGACCAAATTCGACAATCGCGACACGGCGAAGGCCCTGAAGGGCTCGGGCATCGCCTGTCCGCCGCTGGGCGATTATGCCGGTTTCATCTGGGACTATTGGGAACGCCACCTGAACCCGGAACTGCACCGCGACCGTTCCCTGACCGGGGCCGTGGCCGGCAAGGTGGTGGTGATCACCGGCGCGACCTCGGGCATCGGTCTCGAAACCGCGCGCAAGGTGGCGGCGGCCGGCGCGAAGACGATCATCTGCGCCCGCAAGCAGGAGGAACTGGACACGGTCCAGGCCGAGCTGCGCGCGGCGGGCGGGGATGTTCATGCCTATTCGGTCGACGTCGCCGAGATGGAAAGCTGCGACCGCTTCATCGCCGCGGTGCTGAAGGACCATGGCCATGTCGATGTGTTGGTCAACAACGCCGGGCGTTCCATCCGCCGTTCGGTGAACCTGTCCTACGACCGCTTCCACGATTTCGAGCGCACGATGGCGGTGAACTACTTCGGGGCGCTGCGCCTGATCATGGGCTTCCTGCCCGTGATGTCGTCCAGGAAGTCGGGCCACATCGTCAACATCCTGTCGATCGGCGTGCAGGTGAACCAGCCGCGCTTTTCGGCCTATGTCGCCTCCAAGGCGGCACTCGGCGCCTTCTCGCGCTGCGCGGCGCCGGAATTCCATCACCGCAACGTGACCTTCACCAATATCTACATGCCGCTGGTGCGCACCCCGATGATCGCGCCGACCAAGATGTACGACCACATCCCGACGCTTTCACCGGACGACGCGGCCAATCTCATCATCAAGGGCATCGTCGAGAAACCGAAGCGGATCGCCACCCGCCTCGGCACCATGGGTGAATTGCTGTGGGCGGCGGCGCCGGACGTCACCAACATCCTGTTCAACACCACCTACCGCCTGTTCCCGGATTCGGCCGCCGCGCGCGGCGAGAAGACGGCGGAGGTCGAAGGCGCGCCTTCGACCGAGGCGGTGGCGCTCGCCGCCCTCACCAAGGGGCTGCACTGGTAGGTGTCCCCGAATCTCGATCCGGCTTGCGCATCGCTTCACTGGTGCGCAAGCCAATCGCGCCCCATATATTGGGTGGATCACAGAACGGGTGACGCCATGGCCGGCCAGGACAAACTTTCCCTTCGTCTCGACGATCAGCTCTGCTTCGCGCTCTATTCCGCGTCGCATCTGATGACGCGGGCCTATCGGCCCATGCTCGCCGCTATCGGCCTGACCTATCCGCAGTATCTCGCCATGCTCGTGCTGTGGGAGGCGGACGATCTCACCGTGGGGGCGCTGGGCGAGCGCCTGTTCCTCGATTCCGGCACGCTCACCCCGCTCCTGAAGCGGCTCGAGGCACTCGGCCATGTCGAGCGCCGGCGCGATCCGGCGGACGAACGCCAGGTGCGTGTGCGCCTGACCGAGAGCGGCCGCGCCCTGGAAGCGGAAGCGCGCAAGCATTACGAGACGATGGTCTGCGGCCTCGGCGTTTCGGGCGAGCAGATCCGCGCCCTGCGCGAGGCGACCGTCGCCTTCAGGCGCAGCCTTGCGGCCGGCGCATGACGGCGTTGCTGTCAATTAAATTGCACACAATTTATTTGAACGCTATATAAAGAGCATCGCAACCGCACGACCGGAGAAGCCCGATGCCCGACAAAATCCTCTATACCGCCCACGCCAGCGCGACCGGTGGCCGCGACGGTTCCGCCGCCACCGACGACGGCCGCCTCGCCGTGAAGCTTTCCGTGCCCAAGGGGCTCGGCGGCGACGACGGCGCCGGCACCAACCCCGAACAGCTTTTCGCCGCCGGCTATTCCGCCTGCTTTCTGGGCGCCCTGAAATTCGTCGCGCGCCAGGCCAAGGTGGCGCTGCCCGAGGCCACCACCATCGCCGGCGCCGTTGGCATCGGCCCGATCCCGACCGGCTTCGGCATCGAAGTGGCGCTGACCATCACCGTTCCCGGCGTCGACCGCGCCGTGGTCGAGGATCTGGTGCGGAAGGCCCATGTCGTCTGCCCCTATTCCAATGCCACGCGGGGCAACATCAAGGTCGACCTGATCGTCGCATGATCTGAACGGGGCCGGGCTTGACCCCGCCCGGCCCCTCATGTGCCATGGCGTCCGTCTTTTGCAAGAGGGGATGCCCATGACCGACCCACGGGTGGATGGTGACCTGATCGTGTTCGACGGCCATTGCCTCCTCTGCTCCGGCTTCGTCCGTTTCGTCTCGCGCCGGGACCGGGTCGGGCGCTTTCGCTATGTCACCGCGCAATCGCCGCTCGGCCGCGCCCTCTATGCGCGCTACGGTCTCGATCCGGACGCGATGGAAACCAATATCGTCGTCATCGACGGCAGGCCCCATGTGCGGATGGCGTCCTTCGCCGCCGCCATGGCCGCGCTCGGCTGGCCGTGGCGGGCATTGGCGCTGGCCGGCGTCCTGCCCCGGTTCCTCGGCGACCCGCTCTATCGCTTCATCGCGAACAACCGCTATCGCCTGGGTCGTCGGTCGTGCCCGTTGCCGTCGGCCGCGCTGCGGGACCGCCTGATCGAATAGGGCTGATCGAATAGGGCTGATCGAACAGGGCATCGTACGGCGCGCCGGCCGCCCGATACCGCGGCTGTCGGCATCGGTAGACATTGGGCCGCGCGATGCTCATTAATTAGGCGTCGCTCGCGCCGACAATCGAGCGAATGCACCATTATTAGTCAAGTTAAAGCCACGTTCTCATGCGGCGAAATACGGTGTCCTTGCGCGGAATCGCGTAGATGCGCTTGAATCCGACTTTCGTCGAAGCTTGGCACAGCTCTTGCTCCTTCCCGGTCAGCGTGGTGGCGGGGGCTGCCCTGTCTTTTCCGCGCCGGGGTCGCGCAATGCGGCCGGATCGGAATCCTTCCAGGGGTGGGGGTTACTCAACATGTCGACGAGGTTCACGAAATGGTTGGCCGGGG
>JAQVKV010000528.1 GCA_028694545.1 Zavarzinia sp.
CGAAGGGCGAGGGGTAGAGACGCCGCCCCATTTCCTCGCACAGGATGGCGAGCTCGACGAAGCCGAGGCCGGAACCGCCTGCCTCCTCCGGCACGATCAGCCCGGTCCAGCCCATGGCCGCGACCTCGGCCCAGAGGGCGGGATCATAGCCTTCGGCCGTCGCCATCACCTGCCGCACATGGGCGGGCGGCGCGAAATCCGCCAGCCAGCCGCGCGCGGCATCGCGGATCATCGCCTGATCTTCGGTGAAGGCGAAATTCACGTCAGCTCCCCCAGACTTTCTTCACAGGGGCCGCGCGGGCCAGCAGGTCGTCGACCACCGGGCCGAGTTCCGCCGGGTCCCAGCGCGCGCCCTTGTCCACATCCGGCCCGTCGCGCCAACCGTCCTCGAGACAGATGCGCCCGCCCACGATCTCGAACACCCTGCCCGTGACATGGGCCGAGGCGGCGGAGCCGAGCCAGGCGACGAGGGGCGCCACATTGGCCGGGTTGTTCACGTCGAAGCCGTCTTCCGGCGCCTTCATGGCTTCGCCGAAGGCTTCCTCGGTCATGCGCGTGCGCGCGGCCGGCGCCAGCGCGTTGGCCGTGATGCCGTAGCGCCGCAGTTCCGCCGCCTGCACCAGGGTCAGCGAAGCGATGCCACCCTTGGCCGCCGAATAGGCCGCCTGGCCGATGCTGCCCTGAAGCCCGGCGCCTGAGGACGTGTTGATGATGCGGGCGTCGACCTTGTGGCCGGCCTTGCTCTGATCTCGCCAATAGCGGACGGCGTGATTGCCGACGCAGAAATGCCCACGCAGGTGGACGCGCATCACCGCGTCCCATTCGTCCACGGTCGCGTTGGCGAACATGCGGTCGCGCAGGAAGCCCGCGTTGTTCACGATCACGTCGAGACCGCCGAAGGCATCGATCGCGGTCTTCACGATGGAACCGGCCCCATCCCAATCGGCGACATCGGCGTAATTGGCCACCGCCTCGCCGCCCATCGCCCTGATCTCGGCCACCAGTTCGTCGGCGGCGTCCGAGCCGCCGCCATGGCCGTCACGGGAGACGCCGAGGTCGTTGACCACGACCTTCGCGCCCTGACGCACGAATTCAAGGACATACTCCCGGCCAAGACCCCGGGCACCCCCGGTGACCGCGACGATACGGTTCGCGCAGATCATCGCCCCGTCCTCACAGACGCTCGATGATGGTGACATTAGCCTGGCCACCGCCCTCGCACATGGTCTGCAGGCCATAGCGGCCGCCGGTCCGTTCCAGCTGGTGCAGCATGGTGGTCATCAGGCGGGCCCCCGTGGCGCCCAGCGGATGGCCGAGCGCGATGGCACCGCCGTTCGGGTTCACCTTGGCGTGATCCGCGCCCGTCTCCTTCATCCAGGCCATGACGACCGAGGCAAAGGCTTCGTTGATCTCGACCGTGTCGATATCCTCGATCTTCATGCCGGCCTTCTTGAGCGCATAGGCCGTGGCCGGGATCGGCGCGGTCAGCATCCACACCGGATCGGCGCCGCGCACGGACATGTGGTGGATGCGCGCGCGCGGCTTCAGATTGTGTTCCTTCACCGCCCGTTCGGACGCGATGAGGATGGCGGCCGAACCGTCGGAAATCTGCGACGAGACGCCAGCGTGCATGCGGCCACCTTCGCGCAGGGTCTTCAACGTCGCCATCTTCTCGAGGCTGGTATCGGCGCGGGCCGTCTCGTCACGAGCGAAATCGCCGTAGGGCGCGATTTCCTTGTCGAACAGCCCGCCGGTGACGGCGGCGACGGCGCGACGATGCGATTCGAGGGCGAAACGCTCCATGTCCTCGCGGCTGCAATCCCAGTTCTCGGCGATCATCTCGGCCGAGCGGAATTGCGAGACCTCCTGCGTGCCATAGCGCTTCACCCAGCCCTCGGAACCCGAGAACGGGTCCTTGAAGCCCAACGGCTCGGCCTCGACCATGGCGTAGGCGATGGGGATCTGGCTCATGTTCTGGACGCCGCCGGCGACCACCAGGTCCTGCGTGCCGGACATCACCCCTTGCGCCGCGAAATGCACGGCCTGCTGGGACGAACCGCACTGGCGGTCGATGGTGGTGCCCGGAATCTCGTCCGGCATGCCCGCGACGAGCCAGCAGGTGCGCGCGATGTCGCCAGCCTGCGGGCCCAGCGCGTCGACGCAGCCAAAGACCACGTCGTCGACCGCCATGGGATCGACGCCGGTGCGGTCCATCAGGGCCTTGATGGCATGGGCGCCGATATCGGCCGGATGCACGCGCGAAAGGCTGCCGTTGCGGCGGCCGACAGGGGTGCGGACGGCGTCGATGATATAGGCTTCGGCCATGGGACAGGTTTCCTCGGTACAGAATTAATTGTCGGCAAATGTGGCATCGGCACCGATGGGCGCATCGTCCGAAAGGACCATTCGCGCCATCCGATCGAGGTGGTAGTGCCGATCCCCCCAGACCCCGGCCAGCGCCCAGGCCCGCTTCATGAAGAAGTGCAGGTCCACCTCGTAGGTATAACCCATGGCGCCAAAGACCTGGATCGCGGTACGCGCGGCCGTGGCGGCGGCGTCGATCACCGCGATGCGGGCGTGCGAAACATCGCGCGGACGCTGCGTAAAGGCCGCCTTGTAGACGGGGCCACGGGCAAATTCGATCGCCACCTGCACGCTCGCCAGATGGTGCTTCACCGCCTGGAACGAACCGATGGGTTTGCCGAACTGCTGGCGCGTGCGGGCATATTCGGCCGCGAGATCGACCATGGTCTGGGCGAGGCCAAGGCCCTGAGCCGCCATGGCGATCGCGCCCAGATCACGGATTTCTTCCCAGATCCCGGGCCCATCGGTCAGCAGCGTGTCGTTTCCGGCCTGAAATTCGACGCAAGCGATCCGGCGCAGGGGATCGACCGAGGTCTCGGACGTCAGCGAAACGCAAGACGCCGGCACCAGATGGACCGCATCCCCCTTGCCGAGAATCAGCCAATCGGCGCCCGCCGCGTCCGCGACGAAAGGATCCGCCGGATGGCCGATGGCCACTTTCGTGGAACCCGCC
>JAQVKV010000529.1 GCA_028694545.1 Zavarzinia sp.
AAGCAAATCCATGGCTCGCCGGCCGGAGCGCGGAGTATAGCACCTCGATCAGGCCGGCCGTAAGGAACCCTAACTGGCGTGCCAAGGCAGGAGGCGCATATCGTCGTGGATCCAACAATGTCGGAAAAGCCGTCCAACACATTGGAATGGAAGGATATCCTGCCGCGTGGGCAGTACCGCTCCCGTCCGCGCCAGATTCATTTAATTTCCATAATATATATTATGCGACTTGCGGATTGATTGTAGTGGGCGCGTGTTCCCGCCCGTTTGCGGTATCGACCATATGGGCTGTTGCCTGGTCGCGGAACGCGGCTGGCGACAGGCCGGTCTCGCGTTTGAAGGCTCGGCAATGGGGTGAGGCTGATGATGGCCGCCCCGTATTCATGCTGAACCTGATGCGTTACAATAACATGGTTCATCCGCTTCCGGGGCACGCTGCCTTCGAGGGCACGCCCGAGGAGTCGAACCGGATCTATGAGGACGCGGCGATGCCCATCGCCATCGCGGCCGGGGCTTTTCCTCTCTTCGCCGGCAATGTCCATGAAGAGAACCTGACGGACAAGGAGCCGGCTGCCGACAATTGGGACCGGGTGCTGCTCATGCGCTATCCGAACCGCCGGGCGTTCCTCGAGCTGGTGTCTGATCCGGCCTATGGCCAGATCGCCTATTACAAGCTGGCCGCGCTCAAGGTGGCACTGGTGCCGGCGGTCGTGGAGATGTCCGTTCCAGATGTGCGTCTCGCGGTCGGCGCTCTTCTGCTTGGCCTCTTTCTTGCCGTCGGCTGGTGGCGTGCGGCGATCAGGCGGCAGGGGCAAGCCGGGCGGTGAGGATGGCCAGCGGTGCCACCTTGTCGATGCGGGCGATCTCGGTCGTATCGAAGCCGCAGTCCTCGAGGTGGCGCGCGGCCGCTTCCGGCGTCTTGAACAGGATGCCCGCCGAACTGCGCGAGACAAGGCGCAGTCCGGCGGCGCCAAGCGTCGTCGCCGCGCGGAACAGGCGCCGTCCCGGCGGGCAATAGGTCTCGCTCAGATAGGCGCCGGCGGGAAAGCGGCGCAAGTCTTTCGCCATGCGCCGCCACACGGTGCTCACCACCGGCAGCGGGAAATAGTTCATCAGCCCTTCGCTGATGACCACGACCGGGCGCGAGGCATCGAACGTGCTGGCAAGTACGGTGGCGAGAGACGCCGGCCCCTCCTCCGCCAGAATGTCGAGGGCGACCACCGCGTGGTTGCTGGAGAGACCGGGAACGCGGGACAGGGCTCCGACCTTCATTGCCGCCATCTGCGGCAGATCCGCCTCGACATAGCGCAGATCGGGAAACTGGCGCGAGAAGCGGCAGCCGCGGGCCGACAGGCCACAGGCGATTTCCAGCACCTGGGCGCCGGGCATATCCTCGATCATGCCGATCAGCAGACGGTCGATGGCGACGTGGCGTTCGACCAGCATGTGCCGCAGGTTGGTCCCGAACAGGGCCTTGCCCGCCCATTCCATGGGCGCCAGGGCCCGATACATCAACTCGCCGCCGGGCGTGCGCAGTTCGGGCACGGACAGCCCGTTGGCAACCCAGGTTTCGCCCGTATAGAGGGCGGTGAAGCTGAAGCTGGACGTCTCCATGCGCTTTCTCCCGAGCGTGCGGCCACCATCCATGATACCCCTGAACCGGGGCCCGGTCCCCCTCGTCTTCGCCAAGGTCCTGCTTCCCACCATGCCGACATCGCCAGAATCCGCCCTCTCCGCCCTTCTTGACCTGATGGCGCGCCTTCGCGACCGGGAAAGCGGCTGTCCCTGGGATCAGGAGCAGGGCTTCGAGACCATAGCCCCCTATACGATCGAGGAGGCTTACGAGGTGGCGGACGCAATCGCCCGCCAGAATCGTGACGACCTGCGCGAGGAATTGGGCGATCTCCTGTTCCAGGTGGTGTTCCACGCGCGGATCGCCGAGGAGGAAGGCAGCTTCAGCTTCGCCGACGTCGCGGACACCATCACCCGGAAGATGGTCGCCCGTCATCCCCATGTCTTCGGTGGCGCGACCGCCCACGACGCCGCGCGCTGGGAAGACATGAAGGCTGATGAACGCGCGGCCAAGGCCAAGGACGGACTGCTGGACGATGTGCCACTGGCCCTGCCCGCCCTGCTGCGCGCGGCCAAGCTTCAGAAGCGAGCCGCCCGCATCGGCTTCGACTGGCCGGACCTGCTGCCGGTCCTCGACAAGCTCGAAGAGGAGATCGGCGAACTGAAGGCCGAGATCACGGCAGGTAGTGGCCCCGACCGGCTGGAAGACGAGCTGGGCGACGTGCTCTTCGTGCTGGCCAATATCGGCCGCCATCTCGGCGTCGAGGCCGAAACGGCGCTGCGCTCCACCAATGCCAAGTTCGAGCGGCGTTTTCGCCATATCGAACGCCGGCTGGCCGAACAGGGCCTCGAAGGCCGCCAGCCACTCGACCGTCTCGATGCGCTGTGGGACGAGGCGAAGGCGATCGAGCGCGTCAGTTCAGGGAAATAGAATCCCGGAACAGCTTCTCGAGGCGCCCGAGATCGGCAGGATCAAGGCCGACGGTCAGGTGGGCCTTGCCGTTGTCCTGATCCTTGCGCTCGATCACTTCGCCATGGCGATAGAGAAAGGCGAGCGCCGCCCCGTCGGACAGGTCGACTTCCAGCTCGACGAATTCCCGCGTGGTACTCAGGCGCTCGTCCAGCACGGCGAGCAGGCGTTCCACCCCCTCCCCGGTCAGGGCCGAGACCGGCAGCACCGTGGGAATGCGCGCCGCCATATTCGCGAGGCGCGTCCGCATTTCCTCGTCCAGCAGGTCTATCTTGTTCAGGGCCTCGATCATGCGTCCGGCCAACGTTTCCTCGCCCAGACCAAGATCCTCGAGCACGGCAAGGACATCCGCCTGCTGAGCCGTCGCCTCGGGATGCGAGACGTCGCGGACGTGGACGATGATATCCGCCTCCAGCACCTCTTCCAGTGTCGCCCGGAAGGCGGCCACGAGTTGGTGCGGCAGGTCCGAGACGAAGCCCACCGTATCGGACAGG
>JAQVKV010000530.1 GCA_028694545.1 Zavarzinia sp.
GATGCAACGGACGGCAGTCACCGATCAGGACAACATCCGTGACACCGTGACGGTCGGCCAGCGCGCGCACGAAAGCGGGCCACGAATCGTCGTCGCCGCCAAAATTGACGGCACCTGGAAAGGGCCAGTCGAAGAGATCACCGCCGTTGAAATTGACCCGGACGACCTTGTGCCCGCGTTCGCGCAGACGCCGGCCCAGGCGGCGGAAGAACGGGCCGAGCGGTCCCTGGAGAAACAGGAAGACACGGTGCCCGTCGCCATCGGATGAAGAAAGCCGGTTCGCGCACATGTCGGGGGTCAGTGGGTGCGAGCAGCTACGGGGAAGAGAAAAATCATCGTTTTCTTCGATCGTCCGTCGCTGGCCTCATTCCCGGTCCCCTGAAATCACACCCGCGACGGTCGACTGGTGCCCCCGGCAGGGATTGAACCCGCGACCTTCGGTTTACAAAACCGCTGCTCTACCGCTGAGCTACAAGGGCGACCCGTCGTTCCCGGAGGCGGGCCCCGGAACAGGCGGTATATGTCGCCGTCGGGCCCGCGTCCGTCAATGGCGAATTTGGGTGCGTTTCAATCCAGATAGGCGACGCCGGTCAGGGCCTCCGACAGCGACCAGAGGCCACGGCCGGTATCGGGATTGCGGGCCTTCTGCAGGGCGCGGGCGGGTTTCGGGGTCCGGCCCCACAGTTCGCCCATGCCGTCCGGGCCCCAGTAGGAGCCGCCTTCCAGTCCGGGGGCGGTCGCCGCGTGCAGGATCGGGATGGCCCCCCGGTCGGCCGACTGGGCGAAAAGCGCGCCGCCAGCCGCCATGGCGATCTTGCCAAGCGCCGAATTCTCCAGGCGTGGTCCCGCCATCAGCAGGTTGGTGGCGGCGAAACCCGGGTGGGCGGCGATCGAGGTGACGCCCGATCCCGCCGCCTTCAGCCTTCGGTCGAGCTCATGGGCGAAGACGAGATTGGCGAGCTTGGCCTGGCCATAGGCCTGCCACTTGTCGTAGCGCCGCGTCTCCCAGTTGAGGTCGTCGAGATTGATCAGGCCCATCTTGTGGGCGAGGCTGGCGACGGTGACCACCCGGGCCCCGGTGCCTTTTTCGAGCATGGGCAGCAGGCGACCGGTCAGGGCGAAATGGCCGAGGTGGTTGGTGCCCACCTGCATCTCGAAACCGTCCTTCGTCCGGGCGAGCGGCAGGGCCATGACGCCCGCGTTGTTGACGAGAAGGTCGAGTGCGCCGACATCCGCCGTCAGCGCCGTCGCGAAACTCTCGATCGAGGTGAGGTCCGCGAGATCGAGGGGCCGGACCTCGATCCGGGCATTCGGGTAGTTGGCGGCGATGGCCCGCATCGCCGGGTCCGCCTTGGCCGGGTTGCGGCAGGCCATGATCACCCGGCCGCCACGCGCGGCAAGCGCGTTCGCGGTGTGATAGCCAAGGCCCGAATTGGCGCCCGTGACCACGATGGTCCGCCCACTCTGGTCCGGCAGGTTCTCGATCTTCCAGGCCATGTCTTCCCCCCTTTGGATGATGGCGGCCGGTTCAGCCTTTGCGCACGAGTTCGTAAAGGGCGACCGCCGCCGCATTGGACACGTTCAGCGATTCCATCCCCCCGATCGGTAGTTTCGCGATCGTGTCGCAGCGCTCCCGCGTCAGCCGGCGCAGGCCGAGTCCTTCGGCGCCCAGGACGAGGGCAACGGCCCCGGTGGTATCCGTCTGTGCCAGGGTCGCGGGAGCATCGGCGTCGAGGGCGACGCGCCAGTAGCCCATCTCGCCCAACTCGTCGAGCGCGCGGGCGAGATTGACCACGCGGACCAGCGGAATGACGTCGAGGGCGCCCGAGGCGGATTTCGCCATCACCGCCGTGGCGCCCGGGGCATGGCGGTCGGTCACGACGACGGCACGCGCGCCGAAGGCGGCGGCGGAGCGAAGGATGGCGCCGACGTTGTGGGGATCGGTCACCTGGTCGAGCACGACGACGATGGCCCGCTCGCCCTCGTCGCGGGCGCAGGCCTCGTCGAGCGAGAGTTCCTCGAGCGGTTCGACCTTGAGGGCAAGGCCCTGATGCACGGAGCCGGGCGGCAGCAGGCGCTCGATCACGTCGCGGTCGGCATATTCGACCGGGATGTCGCGGGCCTCGAGCGCGCGGCGCACGGCGGACGGCAGCTCATCCTCGTCCGCCGCGGTGGTGACGAGGCGCAGGCAGCGCCGCGCCGCGTTGCCCAGCGCGGCGACGACCGGATGCTGGCCATAGAGCCACAGCCCGCCTTCCTTGGGCGGGCGCGGGGCGCGCTCCGCCCTTGTGTCGCCTCGGGCCTCGGGCCGGGGCTTGCCGGGGGGCTTGCCCTTGGGGCCGGAGGGGGGCTTGCCGCCCGGGGCACGGGAAGGCGAGCCTGACTTCTGGGCGGGGCCGCGACCGCCGGATTTGCGCTTGTCCATGGCCCAGCCTTATAGAGCCACCGGGGGCACAAGCCAATCAGTCCAGCGTGCGCTGATAGCGCCGAAGGGCGACGAAAGTGACGACGACGAGAATGACGAGCAGGGGCCAGGCGTTGGCGGCCACTTCCGCGAAGCCGTTGCCCCGCAGCATGACGCCGCGCACGACCCGAAGGAAATGGGTCAGCGGCAGGCATTCGCCGATGGTCTGGGCCCAGACCGGCATTCCCCGGAACGGGAACATGAAGCCGGACAGCAGGATCGAGGGCAGGAAGAAGAAGAAGGACATCTGCATAGCCTGCAACTGGTTGCGGGCGATGGTCGAGAAGGTGAAGCCGACGCAGAGATTGGCGGCGATGAACAGCATGACGGCGATCATCAGGGCCGGAAACGATCCGGTCATGGGCACGCCGAAGAGGGCGCGCGCCGCCAGCAGCACAACGGCGACCTGAATGGCGCCCATGCCGATGGGTGGCAGGATCTTGCCGATCATCACCTCGATCGGGCGGATGGGCATGGCCAGCAGGTTTTCCATGGTGCCGCGCTCGCGCTCCCGCGTCATGGCCATGGCGGTCACGATCACCATGGTCATGGTCAGGA
>JAQVKV010000531.1 GCA_028694545.1 Zavarzinia sp.
ATCTGTCGCTCGAGGATTTCAGGCGTCTTCCGGGGCTCTATCGCCGCTGGGAGCTGACCGAGGTCTGCGAGCCCAACCGCAACTATCAGATCGAGGACGCCGGCGCCCATGCCGACGGGACGCCGCTGCTGGCGATCTACGTCGCCGAGCCCGCGCCCGACGTCCGCGAGGCCGCGTGATGCGCCTCCTCGATCACATCATCTCACGGAGAACCGCCATGCCGGACCAGTCGGACGCCATCACCCGTCTTCGCAAGGTGAACTACGCCCTCGAAGATCTCCCCGAAACCATCTCCCTCCCGCAGCGTCCCGGAGACGAACCGCGCGAGCCGCTGCCGGTCGTCGAGGCGACCGTCGACGAGATCGCCTTCGCGATCGTGGAAGCGGAGCGCGAGAGCACGGCCGCCTACCGCCGCGCCGACGCGCTGAAGCGCCTCTACAAGCTCGCCCGCGAGGCGGGGTGCATCGGCGCAGATCGCGCCGCCACGGCGGTGATGAAGAAGGAGGGCCAGTGATGGCCCTTCCCATCATCGGCGCCGATGAGCGGCTCGCGCAACGCAAGGGCATCAAGGGCGTCATCTTCGGGCGGTCCGGCATCGGCAAGACCAGCCTGCTCTGGACGCTGAACGCCTCGACCACGCTCTTCCTCGATCTCGAGGCTGGGGATCTGGCGGTCGAGGGGCTGGAGATCGACACGCTCCGGCCCCGCACCTGGAAGGAATGTCGCGACTTCGCGGTGTTCATCGGCGGGCCGAATCCGGCGCTGCGCGAGGACCAGCCATACAGCCAGGCGCATTTCGACGAGGTCTGTGGGCGCTACGGCGATCCGGCGGTGATCGGCAAATACGAGACCGTCTTCATCGACTCGATCACCGTGGCCGGGCGGCTCTGCTTCCAATGGTGCCGTGGGCAGCCCGAGGCGTTCTCCGAGAAGACCGGCAAGCCAGATATCCGGGGCGCCTACGGGCTGCATGGCCGCGAGATGATCGGCTGGCTGACCCATCTGCAGCACACGCGCGGCAAGCATGTCTGGTTCGTCGGCATCCTCGACGAGCGGCTCGACGACTTCAATCGCAAGGTCTTCCAGCCCCAGATCGACGGCTCGAAGACCGGGCTCGAGCTGCCGGGCATCGTGGATCAGGTCATCACCATGGCCGACATCCCGGACCCGGGCGGCCAGCCGCAGCGCGCCTTCGTCTGCCATACGCTGAATCCCTGGGGCTATCCGGCCAAGGACCGCTCCGGTCGCCTCGACAGGGTCGAGGCCCCGCATCTCGGCCGGCTGATGGAGAAGATCCAGCGCCCCGCGGCGCCAGCCTCCGAACGCCTGACCTGGCCGCCGGTGACGCCCGCCGATCCCGCGCCCGCGCAGGAGTCTGGCCATGGCTGATCGCATCTCGCCACGCCTGGTGTCCCGATCCGGTAGCCGGGGTGGCTTTTCCCCACTGACGCCGCTGCGCGTCCCATCCTCCAACTGAAAGGAGCCGCGCAATGTCCGGACCCTGGAACGACTTCAACTCCGCCCAATCCAACACCAACGTCATCCCGAAGGGCACGCTCGCCAAGGTGCGGGCCTCACTGCGCCCCGGCGGCTACGACGACCCCTCGCAAGGCTGGACCGGCGGCTGGGCGCGCCGCGCCGCCACCGGCGCCGTCTATCTCGACGTCGAATACACGGTGCTCGAAGGGCCCTATGCCCGGCGCAAAATCTGGTCGCTGATCGGCCTCTACAGCCCCAAGGGTCCAGACTGGGCCAACATGGGGCGCGGCCTGATCCGCGGCATCCTCAACTCGGCGCGCGGCGTGTCGGACAAGGACAACTCGCCGGAGGCGCAGGCCCGCCGCCGCATCAACGGGTTCGGCGATCTCGACGGCGTCGAATTCATCGCCCGCATCGACATCGGCACCGACACCAACGGCGAGGACAAGAACGAGATCCGCAATGCCGTCACGCCCGACCATCGCGACTACGCCGCGCTGATGGGCACGGTCGCGCCGCAGTCCTCTGCTGCCCCGGCGCAGGGCCACGCCCCGCAGCAGCCCACCACGTCCACCCAGCCCAGCCAGCCCGCGTCCGCCCCCGGCGCCGCCGGTCGGCCGAGCTGGGCGCAGTAAGGGGAGACCGGCCATGCGCCTGCGCCCCCGCCAGAAGACCTTCGTCGAGCGCAGCGTGGCTGCGCTCGCTTCCCGCGGCAACACGCTGGGCGTGGCGCCCACCGGCGCGGGCAAGACCATCATGCTCTCGGCGGTCACCGGCGAGATGATCGACGACGGGGCCAAGGCCTGCGTGCTGGCCCATCGCGACGAGCTGACGGCGCAGAACCGCGCCAAGTTTCAGCGCGTGGTGCCAGGCGTCGCTACCTCTGTCATCGACGCAACGGAGAAGTCCTGGGGCGGTCAGGTCGCCTTCGCCATGGTGCCGACGCTGGCGCGCGCCTCGAACCTCGCCGACATGCCGCGCCTCGACCTGCTGGTCGTCGACGAGGCGCACCATGCCGTCGCCGACAGTTACCGCCGCATCATTGACCGCGTGCGCGAGGCCAATCCCGACGCCCGGATCTTCGGGGTCACGGCGACGCCGAACCGGGGCGACAGGAAGGGCCTGCGCGAGGTTTTCGACAACGTCGCCGATCAGGTGCGGCTGGGCGAATTGATCGCCTCGGGCCACCTGGTGCCGCCGCGCACCTTCGTCATCGATGTCGGTGTCCAGGACGAATTGCGGTCCGTCCGCAAGACCATGTCGGATTTCGACATGGCGGAGGTGGCGGGCATCATGGACCGCGCGCCCGTCACCGACGAGGTGATCCGCCACTGGAAGGAAAAGGCGGGCGATCGGCAGACGGTGGTGTTCTGCTCCACCGTCGCGCACGCCGAGCATGTCACCGACGCGTTCAGGGCGGCGGGCGTTTCCGCCGCGCTGATCCACGGCGATCTGGCGGCCGAGACCCGCAAGGCGATCCTCGCCGACTACGCGGCGGGCAGCATCCGCGTCGTGGTCAATGTGGCGGTGCTGACCGAGGG
>JAQVKV010000532.1 GCA_028694545.1 Zavarzinia sp.
CGGCCGCCCAGCCGGTGGGCGTGATCGTCGGCAAATTCGTCGACAAGGGGAGGCAGCGGCCGGCCATGGAAGGGCGTCCGGTGCCGTTCGAGAAAGGGACGATACTGGCGTATTCCGGCCCCGAACATCATCTTGTCACGGGCGCGTCGCGGGCGGGCAAGGGTGTCGGCCATGTCGTGCCGACCTTGCTCACATGGGCGGGTTCGGTCCTTGTCTATGACCCGAAGGCCGAGCTTTACGACATCACGGCGGGGTTTCGGTCCAAGTTCTCGCACGCCTTCTTTCTCAACTTCACGCGCGACGACAGCGCCGCATTCAACCCCTTGTTCGAGGTGCGCAAGGGGCCGAACGAAGTGGCCGATGTGCAGAACGTGGTGTCGATCCTGATCGACCCCAGCGGCACCAAGCAGGAGTTGAGTTTCTGGGATCAGAGCGCGTCGGACCTGCTCACGGCGATCATCTTGCACCAGCTCTATGCGGCGCCGGACGACGAAAAGAACCTCGCAGCGGTCCGGGCTGCGCTGCTCGATTTCGATGCGACCTTGTTGCGCATGTCGCATACCTATCACCGCTTCAAGCCCGGCGCCCTTGACGAAAAGGGCGAGCGCGTGCCCGAGGTCTATCCTGAAATCCGGCTCGTCGCGATGCGTTTCCTTGAGATGGAAAAGAAGATCAAGGATTCGATCGTCGCGACCTGTCTGGCGTGCCTCGTCCTCTGGTCCGACCCCCGCGTCGCCGCGAAGACGTCACGGTCTGATTTCACGATCGGCGACCTCGTTTGTTCGGATGCTCCATGCTCCTGCTACATTCAGGCGCCGCCGTCCGACGCCGACCGGCTCAAGCCGCTCACGCGCTTGATCCTGTCCCAGGTCTCGAAAAGTCTCATGGCGGAGATCGACCGTGACGCCCGAGGCAGGCCGAAGCGGCACAAGCTGCTGTTCCTGATCGACGAGTTTCCGACCCTCGGCAAGCTGGGCTTCTTCGAGACCAATCTTCGCGTGATGGCCGGTTATGGCATCAAGGCAATGCTCATCGTCCAGTCGTTCAAGGACATCGCCGCCGCCTATGGTCAGAACAATACTATCGTCGACAACTGCCATGTGATCGTGGCTTTCGCTACGGCCGACAGCGACACCGCCGCGCGCATCGCGACGATGACGGGGAAGGCGGTCGAGTACCGGGAAAGCCGCAGCCGGTCGACGGGCGTCTTCTCGCGGGGAAGCGATTCACGGTCCCTGTCCGAGGTTCAGCGCGAGCTTTTGACGCCCGGTGAAGTGCGGGCGCTCGACTACGGCGACCAGCTTATTTTCGTGACCGGATCGCCGCCGTTCCGCACCCGCAAGGTGCGCTATTATCAAGAGCCGATTTTTCAGGCGCGGGCGACCGACATCCGCGCTGGCGGCAAGGGGCCTGACCAGGCGCAGCGGCTCGACGTCCCGGCGATCGCCGCGACGCCATGGGCCGGTGTCGCGCCTGTGGCCGAATATCAAGGCCCAATCAGTGAGACGGCGGCGCCGGAGCCGGTGGGCGATCTTGACGCGGTCGCGGCGGCGACCGGCGCCGACTTCTCGCAATTTTCCGCCGTCTTCCCCGACAACTTCGAGTAACATGCACGCATCGGAGAACACGCGATGAACGATCCCAACAAAAATGTTCAAATCGAACAAAAGGCCGCGCGTCAGTCAGGCGGAATGGACGCCCAGACGCAGACGCTGCATCTGAAATCCGTCGAGGACCACATGCGGCGCCTCGACATCGACTTGCGCGCCCAACGCCTGCGGCTCGACGAAAGGATAGCCGGGCTCGACCGAAACCCGTTGCTCAAGGATCAGAAGGGCGAGACCGATAGCGCGGTCGCAGCCGCGCGCGAGGCTGTGACGCGGGAACACCTTGCCCCGTTCGAGGCCCGCGCCCGGGCAGCTCGTGAACAGGCCGCCTCTACAGAGGGCCGAGGCGAGCGTTACAGGCTGCTCGCCGAACGGGCCGACCGCGCCGAACGGCAGCTTACCGAAGCCAAGGCCGCCCTAAGCCGGCCCGCCTCGCCAATCTATCAGCGGCTCGAGGCGGCCGAGACGGCCGCCCGGCGCGACGTCGGCGAGCGCCGCGACAGCCTCATGGCCGAGCGGGCGGGCCTCGTCGCGCAACGCGATCGCGTCGCCCAGGCGATCGAGCCCGCACAACGCGCCGTCAAGCACGCGCAAACCCTTCAAGCAGCCGGCTATACCCATGCCACCGTGCCGAAAGCGCCGCCGGCCCTCTCGACGCCGGCGCAGGCGCGGCACACGAGCGCCACATTGGGCGGGCTTGTTCAAGCTATGCCCCCGGCACGCGCGCAAGCCGCGAGCCAGGCGCTACAGCGCAGCCGTGTGGCGTCGCGGGGGGATGGCCGGTGAAGACGATCGTCATTTGCGAGAAGGGCTCACAGCGGGCGAACATCATCGCGGCGATCGGCGACAGCTTCGGCCAGGTCCTCGCCGCGTCCGGCCACCTGTTCACACTCGCGACACCCGAACAATACGGGCCGCCGTGGGACGATTGGCGCGGCTTTCACGTCTATCGGCCCGCCGGCGACGGCTGGCGAATGGTGCCGACCAGCGATCCCGACGAAGGCCGTGACAAGATCGGCCGGGCGGCACGGGAGACCATCGGTCGCGCCCTCGCATCCGCCCAGAGGGTCTATATCGCGACTGACGCGGATCGCGAGGGCGAGGTCATCGGCCGCGAGATCCTCGACGAATTCGGCTTTCAGGGCGAGGCGTTCCGCGTGCTGTTCACGTCCGAAGATCCGGCGACCATTCGCGACGCTTTCGCCGCCGCCCGGCCGGCGCGCGAGCGCGAACCGATCTATCAGGCGGGTCTAGCCCGTGCCCGGGCGGACTACATTTGGAATTTCTCCCTCACCCGGGCGGCGACTTCGGCCCTCGTCCAGGCCGGCGCCCGCACCGTGATCGGTGTCGGCCGCGTCAAGAGCCCGACGCTCGCGATCGTCTGTCGGCGCGAGATCCAGATTTTGCAGCAC
>JAQVKV010000014.1 GCA_028694545.1 Zavarzinia sp.
TCGAGCATGTGCGCCGGGGCGTCCAGGCGCACAACCAGGCCAATCCGGGGTCCTCCACCGTGATCCGCCGCGTGTTGTTCATGGCCGAGCCGCCGAACATGGACGCCGGGGAAATCACGGACAAAGGCTACATCAACCAGAAAGCGGCCTTGACCCGCAGGGCCGATCTCGTCGAAAAGCTTTATGCCGATCCGCCGGGGAACGACGTGATCGTGATCTGAGGTGCTACGTCCGGTGATCCATGGATATTGAATTGTTCGTCCGTGCGCTGGTCGTCGGTTATGTCGTCGCGGCGCCGGTCGGACCGGTCAATCTCGTCTGTATTCACCGGACCCTGCATATTGGCCGGGTCAACGGTTTTCTTGCGGGCGTGGGCGGCGCCATCGCCGACGGTCTGTTCGCCGTCGTCGCCGCCTTCGGCCTGACCACCATTTCGGACTGGATGCTGGCGCATGATGGCTGGATGCGGCTGTTCGGCGGCTGCTTCCTGCTCGTGCTTGGCATGCGCACCTTCTTCACCATGCCGCGCGACCGCCATATCGAGGCGGACGAGGGCTCGATCCCGCATGCCATGGGCGGGACCTTCCTGCTGACGGTGACCAATCCGGTGACCATCCTCGGCTTCGCCACGGTTTTCGCCTCGACGGGGCTGGCGGGTGACGGCTCGATCGCCCAGGCCAGTATCACGGTGGCCGGGGTCTTTGGCGGTTCGGTGCTGTGGTGGCTGACGCTGGCCTTTCTCGTCGGCCTGCTGCGCGGCAAGCTGGAGGCGCGCGGCCTCCAGCTCATCAACCGGATTTCCGGGATCACCATCGCCGGCTTCGGTATCTGGGCCCTCGCCAGCCTGATCGATCACCCGCTGTTCCGCTGACGCGGCCGGTCCGTTGGCGGGTGCGGGCCGGGCGAGATCAGCCGCCCTTGACGACGAATTTCGGATTGCGGAACTCGGGCTTGCCGTAGGACAGCGCCGCGCCCTCGAAGGTGGAGACCGTACCGCCGGCCGACAGCACGACGGCATGGCCCGCCGCCGTATCCCATTCCATGGTGGGCCCCAGGCGGGGATACAGATCGGCCTGGCCTTCGGCGACCAGGCAGAATTTCAGCGACGAACCGGCCGAGATGATCTGATCGACCGGCAGGTCGGCCAGATAGTCGTCCGTTTCCTTGTCGCGATGGCTGCGGCTGGCGACGACCGTCAGGCCGCTTGGCGGCACGGGGCGCACCTTGATCGACTGGGGCGGCAGGCCCTGCCGGCGCACGGTCGCCGTACCCATGCCGTGGCCGGCGTAGGTCGTCCCCTTGGCCGGTACGTAAACGACGCCGAGCACGGGAATGCCGTCTTCGATCAGGGCGATGTTCACCGTGAATTCGCCGTTCTTCTTGATGAATTCCTTGGTCCCGTCCAGGGGATCGACCAGCCAGAAGCTGGACCAGGCGGCGGGATTGCCGGGCGGCAGCTTGCCGGCGGCGGCCAATTCCTCGGCGATCACGGGGATCTCGGGGGAGAGTTTGGCAAGGCCCGCGAGGATCACGGCCTCGGCGGCGACGTCGGCGTCCGTCACGGGATCGTTCTCACCCTTCTCGCGGACGTCGAAGTCACTCTCGTAGATCTTCATGATTTCTGCGCCGGCATCGCGGGCGAGATCGGCGAGGGCGACGATCAGTTCGGCGCGGGCGGCGGCTTCGAGGCGGGGCATGGCAATCCGATGCGTAACGAAAGACGAAGTCTTTTAGCGGTTCAGACCGGCGGCGTCGACCGTATCGAGGTCGATGACGGCGACATTGATGGTGCGCTTGCCCGCGTGCTCGAAATTGACGGTAACCCGGGATCCGACCACGCTTTGCACTTGGCCTAGGCCCCAATCCGGCTCCCGCGGATGACGCACGTGGTCGCCGGGGACGAGAAGGGTCGCGAAGGTCGGTCGGTTCATGGGAAAAATCCGCTCACTTCTGGTGCAGGGCCGGGGGCCGGTCTATCCTGCGCGCGGCCGTCGCCGGTGCAAAGCGCCGTATGGCCGGCTTGTCAAAAGTACAGATTTGGAATTCTTTCTTCATGGCCGATCCTTTGCTCCTCGCCGGTCTTCTTTGCTCGCGCCTGTGCCACGACCTCGTCGGGCCGGTCGGTGCGCTTGTCAACGGCGTCGAACTGCTGTCCGATACGGATGAGGACGACGAGGAAATGCGCGAGCAGTCCGTCGCCCTGCTCGGCGAAAGCGCCGAGGAATTGTCGATCCGGCTGCGCTTCTTTCGCATCGCCTTCGGCGCGGCGGCCGAGGATGCCGTGATCGGGCGGGAGGAGTTCGCCACCACCCTGACCGCCATGTTCAAGGGGCGCCGCATCGTCGCGGGTGTCTCGGGCGGGCCGGACGAAATGTCGCGAGCCATGGCGCGCCTCGCCTTTCTGCTGGCCATGGTCGGCGCCGATTGCCTGCCCCGTGGCGGGCGGCTGGACGTGATCCTTGGTCCGGACTGTGGTTGCCGCGTAGTCGCGTCGGGCCCGCGTTGTGGCCTGCCTGAAGGCCATGCCGCGCAGATCGCCGGCGCCGACGAGGTGCCGGAGCCGCGCACGGCCCCCTCGGCCTTGGCCGTGACCCTCGCGACCGGGGCGGGGCGCCGGGTCGTGGTCGAGACCGGTGAGGAGAGTGTCAGCCTCGTGCTGGTTTGAGGGTCGCGCGTTCATCGAATTTTTACGACCCGGGGACGAGCATGCAGGGCAATGAATGCCATGCCGCGTCCGGGCCCTGCCTCGACGCGCCAGCCGCCGAGGGTGCCCCGTGGACGATCTGCTCCAAGAATTCCTGACCGAGACGGCCGAGAATCTCGATGTCGTGGACGTCGAGATCGTTAAGCTGGAACAGGACCCCAACAACCGCGAGGTTCTGTCCAACATCTTCCGCCTGGTGCACACGATCAAGGGCACCTGCGGCTTTCTCGGCCTGCCGCGCCTCGAGGCGATCGCCCATGCCGCCGAAAACGTGCTCGGCAAGTTCCGCGCCGGAGAAATGACGGTGACCGAGGACGCGGTCAGCCTGATCCTCGAGTCGCTTGACGGCATCAAGGCGATCCTCACCGTGCTCCAGGCGACGGAACAGGAACCACCGGGTGATGATGCCGGGATCATTGCCCGTCTCGACGATATGGCCGAAGGCCGCTATACCCCGCCATCGGTCCCCGCCGCCACATCGGCCCCCGTGGCAATGCCGGCGCCCGCCGAGGCGCCGATCGAGGTGGTGATACCGGAACGCGCGCTGAAGCCGGGTGAAGTCTCCCTCGACGAGTTGGAGGCCGCGTTCCTGATGGCGCCGGGGCCAGACGCCATCGCCGCTGGCGCCGCGCCGATCCTGAGCGAGGACGAGGCGGCGGCCACCGCCGTCGTGGCTCGTGATCCGGCGACCGACGCGCCCCGGAAGACGCCCGAGGTCCACGACGCCGCCGAAGGCAAGACGGAAGCGCAGATCGGCAACCAGACGCTGCGCGTCTCGGTCGACCTGCTCGAGAACCTGATGACCATGGTCTCGGAACTGGTGCTGACCCGCAACCAGCTCCTGCAGATGGTGCGCCGCATGGGCGACACCGAATTCGCCACGCCCCTGCAGCGCCTCTCCCATTGCACCAGCGAGCTGCAGGAAGGGGTGATGAAGACCCGCATGCAGCCGATCGGCAATGCCTGGTCCAAGCTGCCGCGCATCGTGCGCGACCTGTCGCACGAGCTGAAGAAGAAGATCGACCTGCAGATGCATGGCGCCGAGACAGAACTCGATCGCCAGGTCCTCGAGCTGATCAAGGATCCGCTCACCCATATGGTGCGTAATTCCGCCGACCATGGCCTCGAGGGAACCGAGGAGCGGCGCGCGGCGGGCAAACCCGAGACCGGGCGCATCACCCTGAACGCCTATCACGAGGGCGGTCACATCATCATCCAGATCGCCGACGACGGGAGGGGCCTCGACCTCTCCCGCATCAAGGCGAAGGCGGTCGCCAACGGGCTTGCTTCGGAAAGCGAGATCGCGGCGATGTCGGATGCCCAGGTCGGCCGCTTCATCTTCCACCCCGGTCTTTCGACGGCGGAAAAGGTCACCAGCGTCTCGGGCCGCGGTGTCGGCATGGACGTGGTGAAGACCAACATCGAGAAGATTGGCGGCACCATCGACCTGAAGACGGTACGCGGCCATGGCACCACTTTCCAGATCAAGATCCCTCTGACGCTCGCCATCGTCTCGGCGCTGATCGTCGAATGCGCCGGCGAGCGTTTCGCGGTGCCGCAGATCGGCGTCGTCGAACTGGTGCGCGCGAACCCGGATTCCGAACACAGGATCGAGGAAATCAACCACACCCCGGTGGTTCGCCTGCGCAACCGCCTGCTGCCGGTGATCTTTCTGGGGGAAACCCTGAAGCTGGTGCCGCCCGGTACGCCCCGGCCGGAGGAAGCCTTCATCATCGTCGCCCAGGTGGGCACCCAGACCTTCGGCATCGTCGTCGACCGGGTGTTCGATACCGAGGAAATCGTGGTGAAGCCTGTCGCCACCATCCTGCGCGACAATGGCCTCTTCTCCGGCAATACCATTCTGGGCGACGGGAGCGTCATCATGATCCTCGATCCCAACGGCCTTGCCCTGCAGACCGGCGAGGCACTGCGCGAGAACCACGATGGCAGCGCCGAGATGACGGCCGGCGCCGGCCAGGGCCAGGACACGACGTCGCTCCTCGTCTTCCGCGCGGGCGGGGACGAACTGAAGGCGGTGCCGCTCTCCCTCGTCGCCCGTCTCGAGGAGATCGAGACCGATCGCATCGAATTGTCGAACGGCAAACCCGTGGTGCAATATCGCGGCCGCCTGATGCCGATCGTGCGCGCGGACGCCGAGCATCGCCTGCAGGACAAGGGCGGCCAGTCCGTCATCGTCTTCGCCGACGGCGAGAGGGCCATGGGGCTTGCGGTCGACGAGATCATCGACATCGTCGAAGACCATCTGGACGTCGAGTTGAAGTCCGGCCGGCCGGGCGTGATCGGCACCGCCGTGATCGCCGGCCAGGCAACGGGCGTTATCGACGTCGCCCATTATCTGACGCAGGCCTACGACGACTGGTTCCGTCGTTCGACCGAGGAAGTAGGACGGGTGAGCAACCATCGCTCGGTGCTGCTGGTCGACGACAGCCCCTTCTTCCGCAACATGATCAAGCCGGTGCTGTCGGTCGCGGGTTATGACGTCACCCTGGCGGAGGAGCCGTCGCAGGCGCTGCGCCTGCGCGATCAGGGCGCCGTGTTCGACGTCATTGTCTCCGACATCGAGATGCCCGGCATGGACGGTTTCGAATTCACCGAGACTATCCGCCGGGAAGGCCGCTGGCGCGAGACGCCCGTCATCGCCCTGTCGTCGCGTACCTCGCCCGCCGATTTCGAGAAGGGGCGCCGCGTCGGCTTCACCGATTATGTCGCCAAGGGGGACCGGGAAGGCCTGCTTGAATCGCTTCGGCTGACCTTTGACAGCCGGCACGCGGCCTGAGGCAACGGGGCCCCGAGAGGCCGGGCCAAAGTAGGATTGGAACCATCACCATGAAGTCGTGTCTGGTCGTCGACGATTCCCGCGTCATCCGCAAGGTGGCGCGCCGCATGCTCGAGGAGATCGGCTTTGCCGTCGATGAGGCGGGTGATGGCGAGGAGGCCATGGCGCGTTGCGAGGCCGCGATGCCCGAATGCATCCTGCTCGACTGGAACATGCCGGTGATGAACGGGCTGGAGTTCCTGAAGGCCCTGCGCGAAAGCCCCGGGGGGGATGCGCCCGTCGTCGTCTTCTGCACCACCGAGAATGATCTCGATCACATTCAGGCGGCACTCGAGGCGGGCGCCAGCGAATACATCATGAAGCCGTTCGATCGCGAGATCCTCGAAGCCAAGCTTGCCTCCGTCGGTGTCCTCTGACATGGCGGTCGCAGGAGGACAGGGACAACCGGCCGAGGCCGGTCCGATCCGCGTGATGGTGGTTGACGATTCCGCGGTCATCCGGGGACTCGTCTCGCGCTGGATCGGTGCCGAAGCCGGCATGGAGGTGGTGGCGACGGCGGCGAATGGCGCCATCGCCGTACGCCAGGCCGAGAAGACCCAGCCCGACGTCGTCGTGCTCGACATCGAGATGCCGGAAATGGACGGTATTACCGCCCTGCCTGAAATCCTGAAGGCGGTGCGCGGCGTGCGCGTGCTCATGTCTTCGACCCTGACCCGCCTGGGCGCGGAGGTCAGCCTACGGGCGCTCACGCTCGGTGCGTCCGACTATCTGACCAAGCCGAGTTCGACCGGCGACGCCCAGGTGGCCGAGGCCTTCCGCGCCGAGTTGCTGCGCAAGGTGCGCGCGCTCGGCGAGGCGCGCAGGAGCCGCGTCCGTGGTGTCTCTGCCCGCCCGGCCAATGCCGCCCCCCATAAGCCGGCGACGGCCCCGACCCCGGCGGTAGGCGCCCTCTATTCCGGGGCGCGAGTCCAGCTTCGCCCGTCCGGACGCGTCCGGCCCCAGGTTCTCGCCATCGGCAGTTCGACTGGCGGGCCACAGGCGCTCACCACCGTGCTCGGCCCGATTGCCGCGCGGCTGAACGTGCCAGTCCTCATCACCCAGCACATGCCCGCGACCTTTACCGCGATCCTTGCCGAACATATCGCCAAGGCGACCGGGGTTCCCGCCGCCGAGGCGGTAGATGGCGAAACCATCACCGCGGGGCGGATCTATGTGGCGCCCGGAAATCACCACATGATCGTCCGCCGCGATGGCGGGAAACGCACGCTACATCTCACCGATGATCCGCCTGAGCATTTCTGCCGTCCCGCCGTTGATCCCATGCTGCGCTCGGCGGCGGAAGCTTTCGGCGCCGCCACGCTCGCCGTGATCCTGACCGGCATGGGCCAGGACGGCCTGGCCGGTGGCCGCGCCGTGGTCGAGGCGGGGGGCACCGTCATGGCCCAGGACGAGGCGAGCAGCGTCGTCTGGGGTATGCCCGGGGCCGCCGCCACCGCCGGCATCTGCAGCGCTGTCCTGCCCCTGGGCGAGATCGGCGGCGCCATTGAATCCTTTTTGCGCGGACCGATGCTGGGCGGGCCGATCATGGCAGGAGTTCGCCGATGAGCCCCCAGGATTTCCAGTTTCTCAGCGACCTCCTGAAGGTTAAATCCGGTCTCGTCCTGACGGCCGACAAGGGTTATCTGGTCGAATCCCGCCTGCTGCCGATCGCGCGGAAACGCGGTCTGAACACGCTCGAAGGTTTGGTCGGTGGTCTGAAACGGCGCGACGAGGCGCTGATCCGTGACGTGGTCGAGGCGATGACCACGAACGAATCCTTCTTCTTCCGCGACAACACGCCCTTCGACAATTTCAAGGCCCATATCCTGCCCCATCTGCTGAAGGCCCGGGCCGACAGCAAGCGCATCCGCATCTGGTCCGCCGCCGCCTCGACCGGACAGGAGCCCTATTCGCTGGCCATGTTGCTGGCGGAGCAGAAGGCGGCCCTGGCCGGCTGGCGCGTGGAGATCCTGGGCACGGATATTTCGGCCGAGGTGCTGACCCGTGCCCGCGCCGGTCTCTATACCCAGTTCGAGGTACAGCGCGGGCTGCCCATCCAGCTGCTGGTCAAATACTTCAAGAAGGAGGGCGACATGTGGCGCATCGCCCCCGACATCCGCGGCATGGTGCAATATCGCGAATTCAACCTGCTGGACGGTTTCACCGGGCTTGGCCGCTTCGATGTCGTCTTCTGCCGCAACGTGCTGATCTATTTCGACCAGCCGACCAAGGCGGCGGTGCTCGACCGGCTGGCGGACAGCATGGCGGATGACGGCATGCTGTGCCTCGGCGCCGCCGAAACCGTGCTCGGCCTTTCCAGCCGATTCAGGCCGGTGAAGGATCGGCGCGGTCTCTATGAAGTCGTCAGGGGCTAGGCTCCCCCCCGAAGGGGCGGCTTGAACCGTTCCCCGTCGCCCGCCAGACTGCCGGCAAAGGCGAAAGGGGAGAAGGCGAGATGACGGGTGCCGCGCGTGAGATTTCGTTCGATGTCGGGGCGCTGACCCTGTCGGCCATCGAACATGCGCCGAAGGGCGGCGCGGTGGATGCGCCGGTCGCTCTGTGCCTCCACGGCTTTCCCGACAACAATCATTCCTTCGACAGGATGGCGCCGGCGCTGGCCGATGCGGGCTTTCGCGTTGTTGCCCCGCTGATGCCCGGCTATGAACCGTCATCCCAGCCCGCGAATGGTGACTACACGGTCGCCGGCCTCGCCGACGTGCTGGGCGACCTGGTCAGGCAACTGGCCATCTCGGGCCCCGTGCATCTGATCGGGCACGATTGGGGCGCCGTGATCGGCCATGTCGTCGCCGCCGACCGGCCGGCCGGGCTCGCGAGCTGGACCGCGATCGCCATTCCGCCCACGGGCCGCCTGATCGCGACCGCCGCCGGCGCGCCCTGGCTGGTGCTGCCTTTCTGGTATATCGGCGTGTTCCAGGCTCGTGGTGTCGCCGACTGGCTGCTGTCACGGGCCGACTGGCAGTTCGTCGACCTGCTGTGGCGGCGCTGGTCGCCGAAATGGACGCCGCCCGAAGGCATGCTGGACAGCGTGAAGGCGACCCTTTCCCAGCCCGGCGTGAGGACGGCGGCGCTGGCCTATTACCGTCAGCTCGCCTCGCCCTTCACCGGGCGCTTCAAGGAAGCGGTGCGCCGGGGTTCGCGCCGGATCAAGGTGCCGAGCCTGGTGCTGGCGGGCAGCCGCGACGGTTGTTTCGCGGTCGACGCCTTCCGCCGCGCGATCCGGGCCGAGGATTATCCTGCCGGCGTTTCCCTGGAGATCATCGAGGACACGGGGCATTTCCTCCATCTGGAGAGGCCGGAGCAGGTGAACGCCCTGATCGTCGATCACCTGTGCCGCGCCGCCGGCCTGTCACCGTCCCAGGCGGTCGCCTAAACCATAGGCAGCATAGGCAAGGCGCAGATAAGTCTGGCGCAGCGAAGGGAAAGGAAAGCGCGGTAGAGGTTGCGTCAGGGGCGCCGGCAAATCGACTGCCTCGCCCGCCAGACGCCGGCCCAGCAGCGCGCCGCCCAGGCTTGCCATCGCCACGCCATTGCCGTGGAAGCCGAGCAGGTAATGCACGCTGCCGTCTTCCATCATGCCGAGATGGGGCAGCAGGTCGAATGTGAGATCGGTCAGCCCGCGCCAGAAATAATCGATGCCGACGCCGGCGAAGGCGGGAAACATGCGGGCGAGATCCCGTTCCAGGCGGGCCCGCATGGCGGGCTCCGCCTCGGGTGAGGCGGAAATGCCGCCGCGCGCGCCGAACAGCAGCCGCCCGTCCGGCAGCAGGCGGAAATAATGCAGCAGGCGGCGGCTGTCGGCGCACATGTGGCGGCTGGTGAAGCCCTGTGCCGCCTGTTCGTCCGGTGAAAGCGGCCGGGTGACGATGATATTGCTGAGGACCGGCAGCAGGCGGCCGGCGAAAGCGGGAGACAGGTCCTCGCGGGTGAAGCCGGCCGTGGCCACCACCACCCGCCGCACCCGGACCGTACCGCCCGCCGTGGCGAGATGATGGAAACCGCCGGCGCGCGCCCAGCCGGTGACGGCACTGTCGCCATAGAGGGCTACGCCGGCGGCCCGGGCGACGCGCGCCAGGCCAAGCTGATATTTCAGCGGATGCAGGGGAAAGCCATGGGGCACCAGAAGTCCCGCGCCGGCCTCCGCCATGGCGAGGCCGCGGGCGGCAAGATCTTGGCGCGACAGCAGGTCGCAATCAACGCCGAAAGCCTCGCGCAGCAGCGCGGCTTCCACCGCAAGGCCGGCTTCGGCCGCCGTGTGGTGTGCCAGCGTGATTTCGCCTTCGGGTCCCGCATCGGCATCGATGGCATGATCGGCCAGCAGGGCGCGGACATGGTCGATGGCGGCGACCTGCAGGGTGAAGAAGCGCCGGGCCTCGGCAAGGCCGAAACGGCGGATGATCGCGGGCCATGAGAGTTTGGCGGAGCCAAGGCAGCAGAAACCGCCGTTCCGGCCGGAAGCCCCCCAGCCGATGGCGCCGGCATCCAGCACCACCACATCCACGCCGCGCCGGGCGAGGGCAAGGGCGGCATTGAGGCCTGTGAAGCCGGCGCCGATCACCGCCACCTCGGCGGTCACGGCGCCGGTCAGTGCCGGCGCGTCGACACCGGGGCCGGCCGAGGCGGCCCACCAGCTGTCCACCGGTCGCCCGTGGTCATGGACCGATGGATGATGCAGCGATGCCGCCACGGCGTCAGCGGGCGGCGACGCCGGTCCCGTCGCCGATCGCGCTGAAGCCCGCCCAGAACAACGGATGCGACCACGCCACAGGAACCTGGCCCGGGCCGCCGCCATCGATCAGCGTGAGCTGGGCCCGGCGCAATGCCCCGGCGCCGCCCACGTCCGCATCCGCCTTGTCGAACAGCTTGATCATCAGGGCGGCGGTCGAGGCGTCGGGCACCGGCCAGTGCGAGACGACGAGGCGACGTGCACCCGCGTAGAAGAAGGCGCGGGCAAGGCCGGAGAGGGCTTCGCCACCACTCTTGCCGTCGGTCCCGCCGGTATTGCAGGCCGAGAGCACGACGAGATCGGCGTCGAGATGCAGATTCAGGATGTCGCTGAGCTTCAGCAGCGCGCTGTCGGCGCCCGAACCGGGCGTGGGCGAGACCAGCAGGGCCGGCTCGGCGAAGCAGCGGATCTCGCTGGCCAGCACCGCATGGGTGGCGAAATAGACGATGCGATAGTCGGACAGCGGCCGCCCGGTGACCGCCGCCTTGGTAAAGGCGTCGCCGAGCACGAGGGCATCCGGCCCGGCCCCGACCAGTTCGGCGACCTGTTTCAGCTCCAGCGCCGTGCCCGGCAGCGCGCCGAGCGAGCCGAGCACCTTGCGGTCGCGCACGCAACCAGCGGGCAGGGTCGAGAACAGGGAGGCCAGGTCACGCGGCGGCTGATAGTCGCCAAAGCCGACCATGGCCTCGGTCCCGCCGGATGCGGCGCCCACCCGGCGCAGATCGGCGAAGGCGCGCACGGAGGGCACCATGGCCAGTGCCTGATGCCGCACCATCCAGTCGACCTCGCGATAGTCGAGGCCATTCACCGTGCCCGGCCCCGCGACCAGAATGCCGAAGGGAATGGAAGCCAGCGGGCCGTTGGCGCTGGTCACCAGGCTGGTGACCGACTTCATGTCCTCCGCGACCGGCCCGAACAGGGCGAGGTAGAGTTGATGCGCCTGATCGACCGGGAAGCGGGCCAGGCCGCTGCGCGTCGGCGTCACTCCCTTGCGCAGGGCAAGCACGACATCGCCAAGGGCGTAATCGCCCGCGTCCACGCGCCAGACCCGCAGCTTCTCGGGCGTCACCAGGAAGCCGTAGGTCGCCGTCTCGGCGGTGGCGAAGGCGGCCAGCGCCTCGCCAGGCTTCAGCAGGCCCTGGAGTTCGCTGGTGCCGACCGGCGTCGCCAGCAACTGGCGATAGCCGGTAGCGGCTGCCTGCAGCGTCTCGTCCAGGGTGCGGCCCTCGTCCTCGACCGCGCGCAACTCGGCACGGAGAGCGGTGAAGGTCTTCAGGTCCCGCGTCTCGGCCGGGGCGGCCAGTACCGCGTTCATCCGCGCGACGAGGGCGTAACGCTTGCGGTCATTCTCCTGCTGGGCACGGATGACGGCGCCCACTTCCTGATCGCCGGCCGCGAGGCGCGCGGTCGCCAGGCTGACGGTGCGGCTGGTGATGCCGGAGCGCATGAGCTGCATCGCCTCGAACATCTCGACATGCAGGCCGTCGGCCTGTTCGGGATGGGCCGTGGCGGCGGCGCTGGCGACATCGAGGAAGCCGATCAGCTCACGCGGGCGGATCTCGGCATTGCGCGCCTTCAGGATGGCGAAGCCGGCGCGATAGGCATCGAGCCCGGCAATGGTGCGCCCGGCCCCGTGGAGGTACCGGCCGAGCGCCAGATCGGCAAGGCCTTCGGGCACGGCGTCCGGAAGGGCGGCATGCCACAGCGAGACGGCATCGCCCTGGATCGCGGCGGCGGAAGCCGCATCGTCCGCGGCGGCGGCGATCATCGCCTTGGTCTCGAGGAACTGGGGCAGCCACCACGGCGGGGCGGCGCGCGAGGCGCGGACGGTGGTGATCGCTTCGTCCACCTTCTGGCCGGCGCCGGGAAGATCGCCGAGGCGCAGGTGCAGGGCCGCTTCCGTGTGAAGGCTCTGGGCAAGGTCGACGGCGATCACCGCCGCCGTCGTGCCGTCGTAGGACAACAGGTCGCCGCCGATGCTCGAGCCCTGGAAGCCGCTGCCGATGCCGAGCCCACCTTCGCGATCGACGATGTCGCGGCGCATGGCCGTTGCCTGCTCGGCGAAGGCAAGAGCGTCGCTGAGGCGGTCACGATTGGCGGCGTCGATGGCGCGGTAGGAGAGGAGACGCGGCAGGTCGCCCGGGTTGACGCTGAGGGCGGCGAGGCGCTGGGCCTCGTCGAACAGCGGGGTGGCTTCGTCGTAGCGGCCCTGGTTGGAGAGTTCGAGCGCCACATGCATCAGGGGCGAGGCGCTGCTCGGGTCATCGTCGCCGATGGCGCCGGCCTGAAGCAGCAGGGCCTTGCGGTAATTTTCCTCGGCCGCCGCGAAATCCTGGACCGTGTCCTGATATTGCGCGTTGGCGATGGCGGCATAGAAGGCGTCCAGCGCGTCGGCGCCGGTCGGCTCCCGTCCCGTGGCCGAGCGGATGAAGGTGACGGCGCGGGAATCGGCGGTCTCGCCGCCCAGCGTGCCCCGGCCGAGTGCCGCGAGCGCTACCCGTTCCACCACCGGCAGGGCGGCGGGGATCGTATCCGCGAGGAATACCCGGTCCCCGGCCCCGATGGCCATGATGACGGTCGGGAAGCCGCCGTTCAGCAGGCGGCAATCCGCGATCATGCCGTCGAGATCGCCGGCGAAGCTCGTGGCTTTCGGTTCGGTGCAGCGCATGCGGCTGTCCACCGAGCGGCGCCATTCGGCGTCCG
>JAQVKV010000533.1 GCA_028694545.1 Zavarzinia sp.
CGTCGCCCGATCAGGCTGGTGTCGCCGAGATCGGTACGGATGCGGATGCCGACGTCGAAGCCTTCCTCGACGAGATCGACCACACGATCGTTCATGATCAGCTCGACTGAAATATCCGGATAACGCTCCATGAAGCGGGGCAGCAGGGGGCCGAGGTCGGTCAAGCCGAAGGACAGTGGCGCATTTACCCGCAGCTTGCCGCGCGGCCGCGCCTCCATGGTGCCGACCGCCTGTTCGAGGTCGGCGAGATCATCGAGCAGGCGCACGCCGCGTTCATAGACCGCGCGTCCGGTCTCGGTCAGGGACAGGCGCCGCGTCGTTCGGTGCAGGAGCTGGGCGCCGAGATGGGCCTCGAGCGCGGCGATCTGTTTGCTGGCGGCGGCATTCGAGAGGTCGAGGTCCCGCGCCGCCGCCGCGAAAGAGCCCAGTTCCACCACCCGGCGGAATACCGCCATTGCCGCCAGCCGGTCCATCGCGCGTCACCATTTCCAATTAGGAAACGATTATGTTCTGTCGCGCGGGATTATCAAGCGGTGCACCGAGGACTAGCTTTCGGTTCACGGATCGAACACGAAGGAAGACGATCATGACCAAGGTGCTGGTTCTCTATCACTCGAGCTACGGCCACATCGAGACCATGGCCCGGGCCGTGGCCGAAGGGGCCGCTTCGGTCGAAGGGGTCGAGGTCACGGTGAAGCGCGTGCCCGAGACGATGGACGCCGAGATGATGAAGCAGTTCGGCATGAAGCCCGATCAGGCGGCCCCGGTGGCGACGCCGGCCGAACTCGCGGACTATGACGCGATCATCTTCGGCACGCCGACCCGCTTCGGCATGATGAGCGGCCAGATGCGTACCTTTCTCGACATGACGGGCGGGCTGTGGGCCAAGGGCGCGTTGATCGGCAAGGTCGGCAGCGTCTTCACCTCGAGCGCCACCCAGCACGCGGGCCAGGAATCGACCATTCTGTCGTTCCACACCACCCTGCTGCACCACGGCTTCGTCGTTGTCGGCGTGCCCTTCTCTGAGCCCGGCCTGTCGCGTCTCGACGAGATCACGGGCGGCTCGCCCTATGGCGCCTCGACCATCGCCGGCGGCGACGGCAGCCGCCAGCCGTCGGAAAACGAACTGACCATCGCCCGCTTCCAGGGCAAGCATGTCGCGGGCGTCGCCGCCAAGCTCGCCGCCTGATCGAACTGCCCCGTCCCCCCGGCATCGGCCGTGGGGATGGGGCAGGGTCTGGTGGGGGCTGGCCGGATCATCCCCGCCCGTGCCAAGCTCCCACCATGACCGAACCTCGCCTCAAGACGAAACTCACGATTCAGGCCCTGATCCGCGCCGCGGAAGTGCGGGGCCTTGTCGCGATGGTGCTGCGCAAGGGCGACGAGGATGCGGGCGGTCTCATGCTGGTGGTCGATCGCTTTGCCGCCGGCAGCCGGCTTTACGACCGGGTGCGCGACGGCGAGGGGCGCCTGGTCTGGGCCCCGGCGGACGGCGGCACGCCGCTCAACCCGATCGAACTCGCGGAGAAACTGGAGCGGGCGACACGGCGCGACCCCGACCTGTGGCTAGTCACGGTCGAGGATTCGCGCGGATCATTTGATCCAATGCAGGCGGACTGAGGCGGCGAAGGGCAGGCTCATCGCGACGAGGCAGGCGCCCCAGACCCAGGCCTCCCGGTTGGCGGCGCCCTCGATCACCATCAGCGCGATCGCAAGTGCGACGAAACCGAACGCCAGAAAGGCGCCGAACCAGGCCCGGCCGCGCGGCGGCTTGCGGTCGAGCTGGCCGAAGACCCGCCCGAAGGCGAGGCGGTCGAGAAAACGGTCGCGTTTCGTACCAGCGGCGATGGCCGCGACGATCAGGGGCGAGACGGCGGCAATCGCCAGATAGACGGTCGGGAAATCGCGGTAACGACCGTCGACCGGCAGCAGCGGCCAGAGCAGGCTGATGGTTGACGGCGGCAGCAGGGGGATCAGGATATCGTCCGTCACCCCGACGACCAGCAGGAAGGACAGCGCGAAGGCGAGCGCCGTCGCCAGCACCAGCATCATTTCCCCGGCGGCGACCACCCAGCCCCCGGCCCGCGCCCGGCGATCGTCGTCCAGCACGCGGAAACAGGTGATCACCAGCGTGATCGCGACCCCATTGGCGACCACGGCCTTGAACGTCGCCCAGGTTTCCGGCCCCGGCATATAGGCGAAGAACCAGGCTTCCATGGCGGCCCTGCTGCCAGCATAGGCGGCGACGGCGACGACAAGACCGGCCACGAGATTGCGCGCGACACTCATCTCCATTGCCCTGCGGCGTTGATGCACGGCCAGACCGATCGCCATCAGGGCGGCGAAAGCCGCGCCGACGGGCCATTGCGGGAATTCGACCACCGGCCCGGTGAAATCATATTTTGGCCGCCAGGCCTCGTCGAACAGGCCCCAATTGGCGCCCACCGTGCCTTCCATCGCACTCTTCCACGGCTGGTCGAAGGCTTCGATCACATTGTAGTGGATCCCCTCCGCCTCGGCCTTGGCCATGAAATTGGCGAGGAATGTCGCCTGTTCCACGCGCCCGGCCACCGCCTTCTCGCGGTCGCGGCCATGGGTCGGCCAGCCGATCTCGCCGATCACCACGGGCTTGCCCGGGAAGGCGGCCTTCACTTGCGTGAGGATATGGTCGACATGGGCGTTGCCCGCCTCGACCGGCAGGGGCAGGTCTTCCCAATAGGGCAGGATGTGGATGGTGATGAAATCCACCTCGGCCGCCAGTTGCGGATTCTGCAGCCAGAATTCCCAGACATCGGCATAGGTGACGGGTTGCTTCACCGCCGCCTTCACCCGGCGGATATGCTCGATCAGTGTCTCGACCGGCAGGTCCCGGCGCAGCAGGACCTCGTTGCCGACGATTACCCGGTCGATCGTCTCGGGATAGGCATTGGCAAGTTCGATAAGGCTTGCGATCTCGGCCTGATTTATATGCGGCACTGTGCCGAGCCAGGCGCCAGCGAAGACCTTCAGTC
>JAQVKV010000534.1 GCA_028694545.1 Zavarzinia sp.
TTTCTCCTCCGCGCTTCTGATCGTCGCTGGCAGATTCGCGGCGGATTGTGCGCCATTCCAAAAGCGGGGCGGAAACGAAAAAGCCCGGAACTAGAGGTTCCGGGCTTTTCAGATTGGTGCGGTCGAGAAGACTCGAACTTCCACGGGTGTTACCCCACAAGCACCTCAAGCTTGCGCGTCTACCATTCCGCCACGACCGCTCCGTGGGCAGGCGCGGGTGGTACCAAATTCAACAGACCGGTGCAAGCCCGATTTGCGAAAGGCCCCGCGCCGGGTTCTAGATCCCCGATCCGTCCGCCTCGAAATGGATACCGCATTCGCGCTTTTCGGTACCGGCCCAGCGGCCGTCACGATAGTCGCCGCCCGGCGCCACCCGATCGGTGCAGGGCATGCAGCCGATGGAGAGATAGCCGTCCTCGACCAGCGGATGGGCCGGCAGATCATAGGCGATGCGATAGGCTTCCAGGGCTTCCGCATCCCAGGAAATCAGCGGATTGACCTTCACCCGGCCATCCGCGGCCTCGAGATTCGGCAATTCCGACCGTTCGGCGGTCTGGAATCGCTTGCGCCCCGTGATCCAGGCATCGAAGTCGGAGAGCGCCCGGGCGAGCGGCTCCACCTTGCGGAGACGGCAGCAGGCATTGGGATCGTCGCGCCAAAGCACGCCGTCCGGATCACGCGCCGAGACCGCTATCGGATCGGGCTCGATGGTGCGAACATCGGTCAGGCCGAGCAACTGCGTCAGGCGGTCGCGGTAGCGCAGGGTTTCGCCGAAGAGCTTGTCGGTGTCGAGAAAGATCACCGGAATCGTCGGGTCCACCTTGGCGACAAGATGCAGCAGCACCGCCGATTCGGCCCCGAAGGACGAGACCAGGGCGATACGCCCCTTGAATTCGAGTTGCGTCATGACCTTCACCAGCCCCTCGCCTTCGAGCGGGCCGTAAAGATTGCGCAGCGATGCCGCGTGGTCGCGGGCCCATTGCCGCCGATCGGGCACCAGGGCATTCATGCCAGCCATTCCTTCTCGTCCAGAAATGCGTCGGAACGTCTTGAAACCTCGCCCGGCGACAACCCCTCTCCCCGCCATTGCCGGCGTGCCTCGGCCAGTTCGGCGAGGCGCCCGGCCCATTCGGGGCCATATTGCCTTTCGATCCGGCGACGCAGCCGCCGGGCCAATGCCGGACTGCGCCCGGCGGTGGATATGGCGATGGTGAGATCGCCCCGCCGGACCAGGGCCGGCAGATGGACGTCGCACAATTCCACCACGTCCTCGACATTCACCAAGGCACCGGCGGCCCGCGCGGCCTGCGCCACGCGCGTCGCCGCCTCCCGCGCAAGGCCGGCCACCACGACCAGGCGGACCGACGCCAGCGCGGCCGTGTCCGGCAGCCCGGCATGTAAACGGTCACCCGCCGCCTCGATCAGTTCGGGCGTCGCCGCCGCGGCGTAAACGGACACATGCCGCGCCCCCGCCTCATCCATCAGGCGCAGGCGCTTCACCACCACGTCACCGGCGCCGACGACGGCAACCGCGATGCGGGACATATCGAGCGCAAGTGGCAGCATGGCACCTCGCCGCCCGTGGGCGGCCGACAGACGAGGACGAAACGCACTGGCCCCCGAAAAGGCCGGGAGCCCATTTGTCACGAATTTATGAGATATGAATCTAATTTACGCAATATTCAATCGATCGAAATCTATATACACAAATTTATTGTTTTAATAACCCCTTAACGATCCCGAGCCATGATGAGCCCAGGAGGATTCGTGATGATGGAACTTGCGACCCTGGCGGTGGCCATGAACAGTGCGCGGGACCGCTCCGACCTTTCCCTCGCGGCGATCAAGCAGAACGCCGACTTCCAGCGCCAGACCGTGGAAACCCTGTTGGCCGTGATCGAGCAGGCACCGAAGGCGCCGGCCGGCATGGGCACCCTGGTCGACCAATACGCCTGAGGCGCCCGCCCCCTTGCCATGCGCCTTGCGCATGGCCCGATGCTCAGCGATTCTTGCCGAAGAAGAGTTCGGTGACGGAAACGGCGATATGCTCGCCGGAGACCACCACTTCGCCCCGCGCGATGGGCCTGCCGTTGGCGAGGATGGTCACCGGTTCGCTTTCCTTGGCGTCCAGCTCGATCACGGCACCGCGCCCCATCTTCAGCAGCTGATGGATGGGCATGGTCGACTGACCCAGCACGACCGATATATCAATGTAGACTTCGCCGACGGCGGTCACGGCAGCACCCTCCGATTGGTGTCTCCAGTCTTGCCGCTCATCGTTAGGAACAGGTTAACAGGACGCCGCCATGGAACAGGAATCCACCCTTGCCGCCGCCGAAGAGGGCGCGGCCATCGAATGGGTAGTGGCGCCCGGCCTGACCGACTATCCGACTGCGCTGGCCGCCATGGAGCGCCGGGTGGAAGCGATCCGCGCCGGCACGGCCCGCGAAAGGATCTGGCTGGTGGAACACCCCCCGCTCTATACCGCCGGCACCAGCGCGGCGGCGGACGAGCTTCTGGCGCCTGACCGTTTCCCGGTCTTCGATGCCGGGCGCGGCGGCCGCTTCACCTATCACGGGCCCGGGCAGCGGGTGGTCTACGTCATGCTGGACCTGACCCGCCACGGCCGCGACCTGCGCGATTTCGTGTGCAAACTGGAGAAATGGGTGATCGCGGCGCTGGCCCGCTTCAACGTGAAGGGCGAGATTCGCGACGGCCGCGTCGGCGTCTGGGTAACCCGGGGCGAGGCACCGTTCCAGCGCGAGGACAAGATTGCCGCTATCGGCGTCCGGGTGCGGCGCTGGGTGACCTTCCACGGCCTGTCCCTGAACGTCGAGCCGGACCTGTCGCATTTCACCGGAATCGTGCCCTGCGGCATCGCCGAACATGGCGTGACCTCGCTCGTCGACCTTGGCCTGCCAGTCACCATGGACGATGTCGACGTCGCCCTGTCCGATACCTTCGAGGACATCTTCGGCCTGCCCCTGGCCCGGGCCGTGGAGCAGG
>JAQVKV010000535.1 GCA_028694545.1 Zavarzinia sp.
GCGGACGGCGCCACGGGGAAGCCCCGGTCGGCGACGAATTTCCGCGCGCGTACCTTGTCGCCCATCAATTCGATCGCATCCGGCAGCGGGCCGACGAAGGCGATGCCGGCCTTGGCCACGTCGCGGGCAAAGCCCGCGTTCTCCGACAGGAAGCCATAGCCCGGGTGAATGGCGCCGGCCCCCGCCGTCTTCGCCGCCTCGATGATCTGGGCGCCGTCGAGGAAGGCGGCGACGGGCGTCGGGCCCTTGATCTCGATCGCGATGTCGGCGGCGGCGATGGCTGGCGCGCCCTTGTCCGCCGCGTGGAAGACGATGGCGCCTTTCAGGCCGAGGCGCTTCACCGTGCGCAGGATGCGCAGGGCAATCTCGCCGCGATTCGCGACGAGCACCGTATCGAAGGGAAAATGTCGGGTCATGTCCTCGGGGGCCTTTCCTGGTCCTCAGGCTTTGTTCTGGCTGGGCAGGCAGATGCCGCCGCAGATGAGATTGGTGACGGCGATCGCCGTTTCCTCGACGTCGAGCTTCCCGTCCCCGTTCACATAGGGCCAGGCGATGTGTTCGATCGCGCCGAAGATCACGTTGCGCACCAGTTTGGGGGAGGCGTCCGGCTTCACCTCGCCCGCCGCGATGCCCGCCTCGATCAGGGCGGTGAGCACCGAGACATAGCGGCGGTTCAGGTTCTGGATGGTCGAGCCCTTGTAGTCGCTGGCGACCCGGACCTCCGAGAGGAACAGGCGGCACAATTCCCGGTCGGCGACGAAATTGCCGAGGTGCCGGCGCACGATCGCCAGCAGGCGCGAATCGAAGGTGGTACCATTCGCCGCTTCCTTCTCGAGGGCGGCGACGACACGCTCGTAGAAAGCTTCGAGAACGCGGTAGAGCAGGTCGCGTTTGTTCGAGAAATAGCGATAGATCAGCCCGTCCGAGACTTCGGCGCGACGCGCGATCTCGGCGATCGAGGCGGCTTCGTAACCCTTCGCCCCGAAGACGGATGTCGCCGCCTCGATGATGGCATCGATCCGGCCTTGCATGCGCTCCGCGCTGATGACGGGCATTCCCACTCTCCCCTTGCCTCTGGCGGTATAATGAATATGCTTCATTTTGATCGTGTCAACCGGGGACATGCGGAAAGCGCCACCCCGGACCGGGAGGAGAGATAAAGATGAGCGCGAACGCGGCGGCGGCCGACTTCGGACTGAATTCAAGCGCCTTCAACGGCTATCGTCTGACGCCCGAGCAGCAGGAAATCCTCGATCAGGCGGACAAGTTCGGCCGGGGCGAACTCTTCGACCTCGCGCCGAAGATGGACGACGAGGAATGGTGGCCGCCCCAGGCGATGCCGGCGCTGGCCAACATGGGCTTCCTCGGTGTCACGGTGGAACCGGAGCTGGGCGGCGCCGGCGCCGACTTCTTCACCTCGGGGCTGATCGCGCAGGGCATCTCGCGCTGGAACCACGCGATCGCGCTGTCCTACGTCGCGCATGAGAATCTGTGCCTGAACAATATCGCGCGGAACGGCAGCGACTATATCCGCAAGCGCTATCTGCCCGGCCTGATCGACGGCACCAAGATCGGCGCGCTCGGTCTGACCGAGCCGGGTGCGGGTTCCGACGCGCTGGGCTCGATGGCGACGACGGCGCGGCGCGAGGGCGATCATTACGTCCTCAACGGCCGCAAGCTCTACATCACCAACGGTCCCGTCGCGGATTACCTGCTGGTCTACGCCAAGACCGACAAGGGCGCTGGCGCCAAGGGCATTTCCGCCTTCGTGATCGAGAAGGATTTCCCGGGTTTCCAGGTCGCGCAGAAGCTGGACAAGATGGGCTTCCGTGGTTCGACCACGGCGGAACTCGTGTTCGACGAATGCCGCGTGCCGGCGGAGAACCTGGTCGGGACCGAGAACAAGGGCGTGGCCGTCGTCATGTCCGGCCTCGATCTCGAGCGCGCCATCGTCGCCATGATCAATCTCGGCATGGCGGAGCGGGCCTTCGACCTCGCCCTCGACTATGCCAAGACCCGCCAGCAGTTCGGCAAGCCGATCGCCTCGTTCCAGATGATCCAGGCCAAGCTGGCCGAGATGTGGACCACGATCGAGACCATGAAGACCTTCTGCTACCGGACGCTGGCGGAAGCCAACGGCCTGGAAGAAGGGGCCGGCGGTCGCGGCGACATCCACAAGCTGACGGCGGCCTGCATCCTCTACGCGGCGGAAGGCTGCACCCGCGTGATCTCGGACGCGGTGCAGATCCACGGCGGCGTCGGCTACATGCGCGAGGCCGAGGTGAACCGCCTCTATCGCGCGTCCAAGCTGCTGGAGATCGGCGCCGGCACCACCGAGGTGCGCAAGATGATCATCGCCGGGGAATTGCTGAAATAGACGGCGAGCCCCCCCGCTCTGTTTGTCGTCACCCCGGCGAAAGCCGGGGTCTTTCGACGAAAGAGACACTTCCGGCACGAGATCCCGGCCTTCGCCGGGATGACGATTTGAATTGGGATCCCGGCCTTGCCGGGATCACGCGCAAGGCTCAGTCGACGAAACGCTCTTTCGTATAGCCCTGGAAATAGAGCAGCGTCATCAGGTCGCCGTGGTTCACCCGGGCTCGGGCGGCGGCGGCCACCTTCGGCTTCGCGTGGAAGGCGACGCCGAGGCCCGCCGCCTCGATCATCGGCAGGTCGTTGGCGCCGTCGCCGACCGCCAGCGTCTCATGCGCCGCGAGCCCGAGATGGGCGGAAAGGCCACGCAGGGATTCGAGCTTGGTGTGGGCGCCCACGATGGGGGTGGCCACGGTTCCGGTCAGCTTGCCGTCCGCGAGCTCGAGGACATTGGCCTTGTTCTCGTGAAAGCCGAGGTGATAGGCGACGCGGCTCGTGAAGAAGGTGAAGCCGCCGGAGACGAGGGCGCAATGGGCGCCATTCGCCGCCATGGTGCGCACCAGCGCGCGGGCGCCGGGGGTAAAGCGAACACGCTCGGCGAAACAGGTCTGCAGCACGCTTTCGG
>JAQVKV010000536.1 GCA_028694545.1 Zavarzinia sp.
CGTTTGACGCAAATATCCTGTCATGGCCGTGCCTGGTGAGGCGCAGATGCGTCAACCCTCGCAAGAGAGCGGAGAATCCGGGCTTTGGACGTGATCCGGGGCTTTCAACGGATGTCGTCGTGCCGTCTCAATGGCGGTGATCGCCTTCTCCACCCTCGAGGTGGATGTGCAGGTGGTCGTGGGTGTGGGGGTGGCTGTGGAAGGCGGCGGGATGCAGGCGGCCGCCCTGCAGGGCGACGACGCGCGACGACAGGCGGTGCAGAAAGCGCCGGTCGTGGGAGACGATGATCATGGCGACCGGAAGGTTCGCCAGGATTTCGTTGAGCCTTCCGTAGTGGACATCGTCGAGCGCATTGGTCGGCTCGTCCAGCAGCAGCACTTCCGGGTCCATGGCGAGAACGCCGGCCAATGCGACCAGCCGCTTTTCGCCTCCCGACAGGTGATGGGTGATCCGGTGGGCCAGATGAGAGAGATGCAGCCGTTCGAGGACGGCTCGCGCCTTTTCCGCCGCCGCCTTGGCCGACAGGCCGAGGTTGAGGGGGCCGAAGGCGACATCGTCGATCGCGGTCGGGCAAAACAGCTGGTCGTCCGCGTCCTGGAACAGGAAGCCGGCCCTGGCCCGCACCGGGCGGAAATCCCTTTCCGTGCGTCGTTCGGCGCCGAAGGCGGTGATGGTGCCGGCCTCCGCCTTCTCGAGACCGATCAGGGTGCGTAGCAAGGTGGTCTTGCCGGCGCCGTTGGGACCCACAAGGGCGAGGCGCTCCCCCGCTTCGAGGCGCAGGTTGGCGCTATCGAGCACGCGGCGCCCCCCGCGCGAGACGGTGACGCCGTCGAGGATGATCAGCGGGCTCATGTCAGCCGGTCCAGCAGGATGAGGCTGGCGCCGGCGGCCAGCGCCAGGCAAGGGCATGCGGCGGTGCCGTGCCCCTCCTCGTCGAGGCCGATGGCCGGCAGGCGCCCGTCGAAGGCGCGGCAGCGCATGGCTTCCTCCACCCGGGACGCGCGTTCGAGGGAACGCACCAGCACCATGCCCGCCAGATTGCCGTAAGCGCGCCAGCCGTGCGGGGTCGAGCGCGGCACGAAGCCCCTTGCGCGCATCGCCTCGCGCAGGCGGCGGATCTCGTTACGGAAGATCTCGACATGGCGGGTGGTGAAGAGGAAGAGCTGGACGAGGCGCAAGGGGGCTCCCAGCCGGCGCGCCGCGTGGCCGATCCGCACCGGCTCCATCGTCCCGAGCAGGGCGAAGACCACGAGCATGGCCGCATTCACCTTGAGCGCGATGGTCGTCGCCCGCAGCAATCCTTCCACGCTCGCCGCCACCGGGCCGAGCGTAATCAGGGGTGTTCCCGCCATTGTGAAGGGCAGCATGAGGAGGAGAAGGGCCATGAAGCCTTCGACATGGACGAGGCGCCTCGCCAGCGGCGCCAGCCCCTGCCCCGACAGGACGGCGAGCAACGCGCCACAGGCGCAGGCCGCCGCCGCCGCCGGCACGCCATGCAGCAGCGTGACGGCAATCACCAGGATCAGCGTGGCAAGCAGGCGCGCGCGCGGCGCCAGCCGCTCGATCGGGCCTGGCACGGGCAAGGCCGCGACGCTCATTTGCTCTTGCGCCTCGACGAGGCCCACAGGCCGATCCCGGCAAGGCCGACGATCATGCCGATGCCGCTGACCACGTCGTTGAAGCGCACCCGCCCCTCGGCCGCGTCATAGGCTTCCAGCAGGGGCCGGAGCTGTCGTTCGACGGCCCGGTCCACCGCCCGTTCGATCATGGCCGTATCGGCCGGCGCCGGGGGCGTGCCGGTCGATACGGCGTTCCCAGGCGGAGCGGGGGCGGCGGGTACGGCGGCATCCACGACGGCGCCGAAGCGCTGCGCGTCCAGCCGGGCCTCGGCCATATGGCCGTCCATCGCATCTACCGTCACGGTGAAGGCGCCCGGGGCCGGCGGTGTCCAGGCGAAGCGGCCCTCGGCATCGGTCGCCGTGCGATGAACCTCGATCCCTTGCGCGTCGCGGATCACGATGGTGGAGCCTTCGGGCCGGCCACCGCCGATGAAGAAGGCATAGCCGGTGATGGCGCCGTCCTCCACCGTCGCGAAGAGTTTCAGGCGATGCGCCGTCGCCGGTTCCACGACGGCAAGGATCAGGGCGAGGGCGAGGACGAGACGCTTCATGATACGGCGGCCCCCATCAGGGCATCGGGCTTTACCCGCTTCAGGAAGGCGATGGCAAAGCCGGTGATCACGCCTTCGCCGATCATGAGTGGCAGATAGGTGACCAGCAGGACTTTCGCCGAGGGAATATAGTCCGACGAGGAGAGCGCCAGCGCCGCCGCGACCGCGCCTCCGGTCGCCAGCACGGCAAGCCCGGCGCCGACCCCGGCGAGTAACCCGGCCCGCGCGGGTCCCGCCCGGCGCACCATGGGCCCCAGCACGAGACCGATGAGAATGCCCGGAAGGGCGATGTTCACGGTGTTGATGCCGAGCGTCGTCAACCCGCCGAAGCCGAAAAGCAGGGTCTGCAGCGCAAGGCCGATCATCACGGCCGGCGCGGTCAGGGGCCCGATCATCAGGCCCATCAGGCCGGAGAGCAGCAGATGCACGCTCGACGGGCCGACGGGCACGGCGATCAGCGAGACGGTGAAGAAGGCGGCGGAGAGCACCGCCGTGCCGGGAATCGCCGCCTCGGTCAGGCGGCGCAGCGAGACCCCGACCATGCCGGCCGCGACGGCCCAGCCCCCGGCCACCACGGGCAGGGACAGGACGCCGTCGGGGATATGGGCCATGTCAGGGCGCCTTTCCCATGTCGGTGGTCTTCACCCAGATGAGCGCCCCGGCCTCGACCGGGACATCCTCGCCCGCGGGGCGCTTCATCGTTTCGTCCGCCTCGGTCAGGGCGGCGAAGCCCCACCAGCCGGCGCGCGGCATGGCATAGGTGAAGGTGCCGTTCGCATCCGCCAGGACGACCTGGGTGACGAAGGCATCGTTCGGCGCCGTCAC
>JAQVKV010000537.1 GCA_028694545.1 Zavarzinia sp.
GGATCCGCCCTCGGCAAGCGCCGGCGGCTTCGTCCGCGAGGGCACGTCGACCAGTACCACCTCGGTCGAGGGGATGCGGTTGCCGTCGGGCATGGTGGCGACGAGGGAAAGCTCCAGCGTGCCTTCGGGCAGCGGCTTGTCGACCACCAACGCCCAGGCGCCGTCGCCCCCCTCGCCCTTGGCGCTGCCGATGGCGGCCCCATTGCCGAGCACGTCGACCGTGCTGCCGGCGGGCGTGCGACCTGCGAGGACGGCGGTCCCGTCCGGCGCAATGCGGGCGACGTCGAACGACGGCGGCACGGGGACCGGTGCCTCGGCCGGGGTTTCGGCGGCCCCTGAAGACGTGCCGGGCGCGGCAGGCGGGCTGGACGGCGGGGTCGCTGCGGCCGTCTCGGCGCCCGCGGGCGCCGATGTATCGTCCAGCGTCCCATCTCCGGAGCTGGTGGCCACTGCCGGCGCCGCCGGTTCGGGCGGGGCGGAGGGTGCCGCACCATCCTTCAGCGCCCAGAGCAGCGCGATCAGTATGAGAATGAGGGCGACGATGCCCCCGCCGACAGCGATACGCCTGCCCCGCTGATCATCTTCCCGCTGTTCCTGCATGATGCCCCGACGGCCCCGGAAAAATTTTGCCCGTCAGGACCTTATCAGTTGCCGCGAGGTTTTCCATGCCTTACGGGCGCAAGGCTCGCGAGATAGGCGGCCATGGCGGCCCGATCCTCGTCCGACAGGTGACCCGTGCCGTCGTCCACCACTTCGGCCATCGAGCCCTGGACATTGTCGAAATCAGGTTTGGTCCCCGTCGACAGCAATTCGGCGATCTCGTCCACGGACCATGCGCCGATGCCGGTAACCGGATCCGGCGTGATGTTCGGCACGACTTCGCCATCCGGGCCGTCCAGGGTGCCGGCGAAGGCGAGGCCGACCAGCGCGCCACCGGCCGGATTGCGCGGTGTGTGGCATTCCCCGCAGTGTCCAAGCGCCTGCACGAGATAGGCGCCACGATTGACTTGCGCCGAGACGGAGGCACGGGGCTGGAATTCGCCCGGGCGGAAGAACAGCAGCTTCCAGCCGGCCTGCAGGGCCCGGATCGAGAAGGGGAAGCCGATGTCGTGGTTCTTGCGCGGGTTCGCGACCGGCGGCAGCGAGAACAGATAGGCCTTGATGGCGAGAAGATCCTCCGCCGTCGCCCTGGTGTAGGACGTGAAGGGGAAGACCGGGTAATAGTGCTCGCCCTTCGGCGAGACGCCTTCGCGCAGCGCACGCAGGAAATCCGCGTCACTCCAGGCGCCAATGCCGGTCTCGACATCCGCCGTGATGTTGGGCGTATAGAAGGTGCCGAAGGGCGTCTCCATCGCCCGGCCGCCCGCCAACTGGGCGCCGCCCGGCGCGGTGTGGCAGGCGATGCACCCCCCGGCATGAAGAAGGTAGGCGCCGCGCGCGACCGCATCCGCACTCTCGGCGCGCGCAACACCCCCGACGAAAGCGGCCGCCAGAGCGGCGGCCGCGACGATCCCGCGCAAGATCGGGCTCAGTTCTTTTCGGGGCCCCGGAACATCTTGTGGCAGCCGCCACAGGTCGGCCCTGTCGCCCCGACGGCGGCGCCGAGCGCGGCCGCGTCACCAGACTTGGCGGCGGCCAGCACCGTATCGGCGGCGCCGGCGAATTCCTTCACCTTGGCCTCGAAGGCGCCCGGATCGTCCCAGATATCGGCGAGCGCGCGGCTCTTGTCCGACATGGTACCCTCCGGGAACAGCCCGGGCAGCGCGGCCGCGAAATCGGCCAGGGCCTGCGCCTTGGCGACATCGTCCGGCGTGACGGTGCCGGCCTTGGCCGCCCCGCCCAGCGCCTTCAGCGCGCCGCCGGCCTCCTTCATGGCGGCCTCCCGCTTCTCGTAGGCTGCACCGGCGTCTACGGCGAAAGCAGTCCCGACGACGGCCCCCAGCGCCAGAGTCGCGGCGAAAGCATAACGCGAGAAGTGAAGCGTCAACGAAGCCATGCTAAGTCTCCCTGATGGACGGCCCCCTACCGCCGTCCGATAATCTAGTCCAATAGCCCCCGGCATTCCACCCGCCGGGCGGCCGAACCGAGAGAAACATGCCCGTCGTCAACAGCCTCTGCGTCTTCTGTGGTGCCTCCACGCCCCCCGATACCCGCTTCCTCGACGCCGCCGACCTGCTCGGCCGCAAGCTCGCCGCCGAAGGCATCGAGCTGGTCTACGGCGGCGGCGCCCTCGGCCTGATGGGTACGGTCGCCCGGGCGTCGCGGGATCATGGCGGCCGCGTGACCGGCATCATCCCGCATTTCCTGACCAAGCTCGAAGCCAAGCTCGAAGGCATCACCGAGACCATCGAGGTCGAGACCATGCATCAGCGCAAGCGCCTGATGTTCGAGCGTTCGGACGCCTTCGCCGTCCTGCCCGGCGGCATGGGCACGCTGGACGAGACGGTCGAGATGATCACCTGGGCCCAGCTCCAGCTTCACCAGAAGCCGATCCTGCTGGTCGACGTGCTCGGCTACTGGCAGCCCTTCGTCGGCCTGATCGAACATGTGATCGGCAGCGGTTTCGCCCGGCCGAACACGCGTGAGTTCGTCACCGTCGTGCCGGGGGTGGAGGATGTCCTGCCCACGCTCGCCCAGATGAAGGTGGGGGCGGGCCCGAGCAGCATGCCGGTCGCCGAATAGGCGTCGCGGAATAGTTGTCGTCTTCGACGATTAGGGGGCTGAACAGCCCCTGCCCCTTGTGTATGGTGCGGCGCATAAAGACAGCGCCTCAACGGAAGGAATGGGTTGCATGGTAGCCAAGATCAAGGTCGCCAATCCGGTCGTGGAACTCGACGGCGACGAGATGACCCGGATCATCTGGGCCTTCATCAAGAACAAGCTGATCCTTCCCTACCTCGACCTCCCGATCCAGTATTTCGACCTGGGGATCGAGCATCGCGACGCCACCAACGACCAGGTGACGATCGATTCCGCGAA
>JAQVKV010000538.1 GCA_028694545.1 Zavarzinia sp.
CCGCCACGAATGGCCGCGCCGGGCCGAAGTACCCTTCGATGCCCGCTATCGCTTCATGGCGACGCTGAACGTCGGGCTGAACGGGGGCACGCGCATCTACATGAAGGGCGCGCCGGAACATCTGCTCGCCCGCTGCACGCGGGAGATCGGCGCCGACGGCACGCCCCGCCCGGTCGATCGCACGCGCTGGCTGGGCGCGATCGCCGAACGCGCGGCGGAAGGCGAGCGGGTCCTCGGCTTCTGCGCCACCGAAGTCCCGCCCGAGACCGAGTTGAGCCTCGAGACCGTGGGCCACGACCTCGTCTTCCTCGGCCTCGTCGGCTTCATCGACCCGCCCCGGGACGAGGTGCCGGAAGCCATCGCCGAATGCCGTTCCGCCGGGATCGGCGTCAAGATGATCACCGGCGATCACAGCGCGACGGCCGCCGCCATCGCCCGTCAGCTCGGCCTCGGCGAGAATGCGACGGTGGCGACGGGGGCCGATCTCGACACGGTGGCGGACGATGCCCTGCCCGCCTTCGTCGCCCCGGTCACGGTCTTCGCGCGGACGAGCCCCGAGCACAAGCTGCGCATCGTGCGCGCCCTGCAGGCCGATGGCGCCATCGTCGCCATGACCGGCGACGGGGTGAACGACGCGCCGTCGCTGAAACAGGCGGATGTCGGCATCGCCATGGGCCAGAAGGGTACCGAGGCGGCGAAGGAAGCGGCGCGCATCGTCCTGCTCGACGACAATTTCGCCTCGATCGTCGCTGCCGTGCACGAGGGGCGCACGGTGCAGGACAATATCCGCAAGGTCATCGCCTGGACCCTGCCGACCAATGGCGGCGAGATGCTGACGGTGACCGCCACCATCCTTCTTGGCCTGATGATGCCGATGAGTGCCGTGCAGATCCTGTGGATCAACCTGATCACGGCAACCACCCTTGGCCTCGTGCTCGCCTTCGAGCCGGCGGAACCCGGCATCATGGCGCGCAAGCCCCGGCCGCCGGGGGCCAGTCTGCTGTCCCCCTTCCTGCTGTGGCGGGTGATCTTCGTCTCCGTCCTCGCCATGACGGGCACGCTCGCCTTCTTCTTCGGGGCGCTCGACCGGGGCGCCACGGTCGAACAGGCGCGGACGCTGGCGGTGAACGCCATCGTGATGTTCGAGGTCTTCTACCTGTTCAACGTGCGTTACCTGCACGGCGGCTCGATCACCCTGAAGGGCATTCTCGGCACGCCCGCCGTGCTCGTCGCGCTTGCCACCATCGCGGTCGCCCAACTCGCCTTCACCTATTGGCCGGTCATGCAATGGCTGTTCGGCACGCAACCCATGAGCCTGCTCGAATGGGTGCTGGTCTTCGGCGCCGGCGTCTTGCTGATGCTGATCCTCGAGATCGAGAAATGGCTGCTGCGCCGCTTCGGCCTGTTCGGCAAGGGTACGGCCTGACGGACCGGCAAAAGAAAACCCGGTCCGTGCGGGCACGGACCGGGTAGTGATCGGACCCGCCGTTGCGCGTGCGGGCCGGGGGCGGAAGGCCGGGTGGCCCTCCGGGGAAAGGTCAGACCAGGCCGACGTTCTGCGCCGACTGCACCGAGAGCGCCACGACATAGGCGGCGACGACGATGAGGGCGAGGCGGTCGAACAGATAGGCCGGGCGTTTGATCAGGGCGATCATCGTCGGGATCCCTTGTTTTCCGTAGTTGTCTTGGTTCGGTTCGCGATGCGGATCAGGCGATCGCGGCGATATGGCCGGCGCTCTCGATCACCAGGGCGGCGACATAGGTCGCCACGATCATGGTGGCCAGGCGGCCGAAAATGTCGTTGAAGCCCAGCTTTTCCATCGGCGGTCTTCCTTCAGTTCGGGGTCGGCGGCGTCAGATCGCCAGCACGTTGCCGGTCATCTGGGCCAGAAGGGCGGCGCTGTAGGCCAGCACCACCAAGGTGGCGATACGGCCAAAGGTCACTTCCTTGGCGATGTTCGTGATGGTCGTCATGTCCATCCTCCTTCTCGGTCGTTCCGGAGGGCCCCGCTGGCCCGTGCCCCCTCGGGGCCTCATCCATGAACGATGAACAATAAATATCTCAAAATTTATTCACTGCAAGGGCTAATGCGCGTCAATTTGTGAATATTTTTGATTTCATTCATTTTGAATCGCCCGAACTCGCCTTGAAACCCGCAGATTTCCAAGGTTTCCATAAAAATTATGAAAAATGTTCAGCGATCACACACACGATACCCTCGACCAAAGTCGATGACAGAATGTCAGAAAAAATAGGCTACCCCCGCATTCAGGCGCGAACAAACCCGGATACGGCATCGGCCTCATGCATTTGCTGCAATGCAACGAAGGTCGAATGCCGGGGAGGGAACGAGGATCGGGGAGAAGCAGGCCGCCCCGCCCGTGAAGGGTGCCGGGCAGGGCGGCCAAGTAACGTCCCCGGGGCAAGGGGGACGGTCCGGGGCACCTGACGGTGGCCCGGGAAGGGGCGGGGCTTATGGGCAGGGTACCTCGCCCCCGTTTGCTGTTTACGGACGCGGATACACGCCGGATCAGGACTCAGCCGAAAGAATCGACCGGCATGTCGGCGCAGGTCTGGTCGAGGCTTTGCAGCAGGGCGGCCTGGGGCCGTATGCGCGGCAGCTCCCAGCGGAAGAAGTAGCGGCAGGCCCGGATCTTGCCGTCGAGGAAGGCGGCCCGGGTGCTTGTGGCGCCATCGAGCGCGGCCCGTGCGACCACGGCCTGACGCAACCACATCCAGGCCACCACCACATGGCCCATCATCTCGAGGAAGACGGCGGCATTGGCCAGCGAATCCTCCAGCCGGTCGCTGGCGGCGGCCCGGCCGAGGACGGCCACGGTTTCCGAGACCAGCGCCACCGCGTTCGACAGCGCGGCGGCCTCCGTCGCCAGATCCTCGGGCGCGGCCCGCACCGTGGCCATGACCTCCTCGGCCAGCAGCGCCAGCGCGCGCCCCTGGTCGCCCAGCACCTTGCGC
>JAQVKV010000539.1 GCA_028694545.1 Zavarzinia sp.
ACCCGGCCGCCGTTGATCATGTCTTCATAGATCCGGCTCTCGCGCCGGCCGAGCGCCGCCGTGCGCGCCTTCTCGACCGCGATCTGGGCGCTGACGGGCGGGCAGTCGTCGAGACGGACGAGGCCCAGCAGATGGCCGCCGTCGTCGACCACGGCGATGGTCACCGCCCAGCCGTTGGCGCCGGCCTCGGCCCTCGCGGCCGCGAGGATGGTATCGACGTCGACGTGGGACAGCACCGCTTTGGTCTTCATGCCGGGACTCCTTGGGCAATCAATCCCAAGCAGATTACGTGGAGCCGGCCCCGGCCGTCCACCCGGGGCCACGGAAAGCACTATTCTGGCTTCCCGTAAAGTCGCCGCCACGGCAGGACATAGGCATCCTCCCCGCTGCCCCCGCGCAGGGCCTCGATATGATAGGCCCTGGCCATATGTTCGTCAGTCAGCACCTCTTCGGGGCCGCCCGTCGCCAGCACCCGCCCTTCGGCCAGCAGCACCAGCCGGTCGCAGAAGCGCGCGGCCAGGGTCAGGTCGTGCAGCACGACGACGACGCCGGCGCCTTCCCGCGCCACCCGCGCCAGAAGCTCCATCGTATGCAACTGGTGATAGGGATCGAGGGCGGCCACCGGCTCGTCCGCCAGCAACATTTCCGCCTCGACCGCCAGCGCCCGCGCCAGCAGGGCGCGCAGCCGCTCGCCGCCCGACAGCGTGTCGAAGCGCCTGCCCGCCAGATGGCCGCAGTCGGTCGCCGCCATGGCACGCTCGACCGCCGCCCGGTCGGCCGCCGATTCGCCCGCCAGGGGCCGGCGGTGCGGCAGCCGGCCGAGACGCACCAGCCGGTCAACCCGGATCGGCCAATGGGCCTCCGCATCCTGCGCCAGATAGGCGAGGCGCCTTGCCAGCGCCGGCCGCCCCAGCTCGCCGAGGGAAAGCCCGTCATAGGTGACGCTGCCCGCCGCCGGCACCGCCAGACTGGCGAGATGGCGCAGCAAGGTGGTCTTGCCCGCGCCGTTCGGACCGATCAGCCCGGTCAGGCTGCCCGCCCCGGAGCTGACGGAGACGTCGTGCAGCACAATGGCCTCGCCCGCGCGGCAGCTCAGGCCCTTCGCGTCCAGCCGCATCACGCCCCCTCCCGCCGCAGCCGATAGATGAGCGAGAACAGGAAGGGCGCCCCCACCACCGCCGTGACCACGCCGAGCTTCAGCTCGGGCTGTACCGCGATCAGGCGCACCGCGACATCGGCCATCAGCAGCAAAACACCACCGCCCAGCCCGCTGACCAGCAGCAGCCGCCCGGGCCGATGACCGACGAGGGGCCGCAGCAGATGCGGCACGACGAGGCCGACGAAGCCGATCGCCCCGGTTACCGCCACCGCCGCCCCGACCGAGAGCGCCGTGCCGCCGACCAGCTTCAGGCGCAGGCGCTTGAGATCGAAGCCCATGGAAGCGGCCGTATCGTCGCCGAGCGAAAGCCCGTCCAGCGCCCGCCCGGACGACAGCAGCAAGGCCCAGCCGATCAGCATGAGCGGCAGCGCCAGTACGACATGATCCATGCTCCGGTCCGTGAGCGAGCCCATGAGCCAGAAGGTGATCTCGACCACCGCGTAAGGGTTGGGCGAGAGATTGAGGGCAAGCGCGGTCAGGGCGCCGGCGAAGGCGGAAATGGCGACGCCGGCAAGGACCAGCGTCGTCGTCCCCGCGCCGCGCCCGACAAGGACATAGAGCAGGATGGTCGCGACCAGCGCCCCCGTGATGCCGCCGATCGGCAGCGCCAGGGTGAAGGCCCCGGCCAGTCCCGAATAGAAGACGAGCACGGCCCCGAAGGCGGCGGCGCCCGAAACACCGATCACGCCGGGCTCCGCCAGGGGATTGCGCAGCATGCCTTGCATCGCCGCCCCCGAAAGCCCGAGGGTAAAGCCAGTCATCGCCCCCATGATCGCGCGTGGCAGGCGCAGCTCGGTCAGGATCAGGGCCGCCAGCGTCTCCCGCCCCGCCAGAAGATCGGCGAAACCGGCGCGAAGATCGAAGGGCGCGTAACCGATCGCGACGGAGGCCGCGAACAGCAGGACCAGCAACAGCCCGAGCCCGGCCACCAGCAAGCCGTAGGGGATTTCGCGGATCACGTCAGGGCACCGAAGCCAGGGTCGCTGGCGGCACCGCCCGCCCCGCCGCCGCCAGGGCCGCGACCGCGTCGACGATCGAAGGCCCGGCGCAGGTCCACAGGCGCGACGGCAGGCTGGCCGCCGTCATGCGCCACGGCAGGTGGCGCAACACCGGATGGCGCAGCACCTCATAGGCAAGGGCGGGCGCCGGCGCCTCTTCCTCGTCCAGGATGACGAGATCGGGCCGCGCCCGCACCAGCGCCTCCATGGGCAATTCGCGATAGGTGGCGAGCAGGGGATCGGCCCCGAGATTGACGAGCCCGGCGCGCCGGATCAGCGTATCGACCAGCGAGCCCTGCCCCACGGTGAAGCCGTTCGGCCGCAGCACCAGCGCCCGCGCCGGCACGGCCGCCGGCTCGATCGCGGCCAGCCGCGCGTCCATGTCGACGATCATCGCCTCGCCCCGATCCTCATGGCCCAGCAGGCCGGCGACGAGGCGGATCTGCGCGCTGACCGCGTCGAAAGTGGTCGGCGCCTCCAGCTCGACGACGGGCAGCCCCACCCGTTTCAGCAGGGCGACGGTCGTCCGTGTCGTATAGCGCCCGGCGAGGACGAGATCGGGCGCCGCCGCGATGATTTCTTCCGCCAGTCCGTGGTTCACCGGCGTCTCCGCCGCCAGCGCCGCAACGTTGGAACCGCCCGGATCGCGCGACAGGAAGGAGACCGAGACCACCTGTTCGCGATCGGCCAGCAGCAGGACGAGTTCGTCCGCGCAGAGATTGATCGAGACGACGCGCCGGGGTGCCGCTTCCGCCCCCGGCGCGCCCAGAGCCAGCCCCAGCGCCAATACCGCGAGGATGCGGACGATATAGGCGGC
>JAQVKV010000540.1 GCA_028694545.1 Zavarzinia sp.
CCGAGCATCTCCTCGGACGCGCCGCCGCCATAGATGTCGGCCGTGTCGAACAGCGTGATCCCGGCATCGAGGGCGGCCGAGACCCTGCCGCGGCCGCCACCCCGTCGATCTTCATGCCGAAATTGTTGCAGCCGAGCCCGAAGGCCGAAACCGCAAGGCCCGAGCGGCCGACACTCCTGTAGTCCATTTCTCACTCTCCCAGCCGGCGATTGACAAAGCCGATCCGTCGCGCCAGCATAACTTTATGACGGATATTATCCAATATACGGAAAACTCGGACGTGGCGCGGGCGACCGATGCGGAGGTCGCCAACCTGCGCGCGAGGCTGGACCGCCTGGAGTCGCGGGATGCGGTGCGACGGCTCATGGCGGCCTATATGCAGGGGTGCGATGACCGCCTGGGGGCGGGGATCGCGGACCTCTTCTGGCCGGACGGCATCTGGGAGGGCCTCGGGGGCGCCGCCGGCGGCCGGCTGGTTGGACGGGAGGCGATCGCGAAGAGTTTCGCGGCGGCACCCGCGCGCCTCACCTTCACCACTCACTATCTGACCAACGAGTCGATCATGGTCGACGGCGACCGTGCCACCGGTTGTTGGAAACTGTTCGAACCCTGCACCTTTCAGGAGCGGATGGCGCTCTGGATGGGGGGGCGCTATCGCAACGATTTCGAACGGCGCGACGGCGAATGGCGCTTAAGTCACTTGCGCCTCTGGGTCGAATTTCGAACCCCCTTCGAGGAGGGCTGGCTGAAGCAGCCGATGGTCCCGCTGGTGTCACGAGATGGCGACCGGTGAACCGATGGCCCGCTGCCGGGCGCTCGATCATGTTTCCCTGACGGTGCCCGATCTCGACCAGGCGGCGGCTTTTTTCGTCCAGGCCTTCGGCGCGCGCGAACTCTATCGCCGCGCCTGGGCGCCCTCGCCGGAGGGGGACACCGACATGGCGGCGCGCTTCGACATGAGCGCCCATGCTGCCTTTCGCCTGGCCAAGATGGACCTCGGCGGATCCGGGCTGGAACTCTTCGAATATCGTGCCGCGGATCTCGAAGTCCGGCGGCCGCGCAATTGCGATGCAGGCGGTTGCCACCTGGGCCTGCTGGTCGACGACGTCGACGCGGCGGCGGCGCGCCTCCGCGCCCTGCCCGGTGTCCGCCTGCTTGGCGATGTTTCCGAGATCGGTGCCGGCCATCCGCTCGCCGGGCGCCGCTGGATCTACTTCCTGACCCCGTGGGGTCAGCAGCTAGAACTCGTTTCGCCGATCCCCCCAGCCATCCAAGACAGGAGCCAATGACATGGGTGTCCCTCCCCTGAGCCCGGAATTCCAGACCGCGATCGACATGTTGATCGAGTCGATGCGGCAATCGCTGGGGCCGGTGACCGAGGCGCGCTCGTTGCCGGCCGCCATGTACACCTCGCCCGAATTCTTCGATTTCGAGAAGCGGGCGATCTTCCTCAAGACCTGGCTGGCCCTCGGTCATCAGAACCAGATCCCCAACCCGGGCGATTACTTCACCGTCGAGATCGTCGACGAACCCCTGATCGTGATCCGCCAGCCCGATCGTTCGATCAAGGTCCTGTCGGCGATCTGTCAGCATCGCGGCCATCCGATGTTCCACGATTGCGCGGCCGAACAGCAGGGCAATTGCAAGACCCTGGTGTGCCCCTATCACGCCTGGACCTATTCGACCGACGGGACCCTGCGCGGCGCCCCGGAAATGGCGCAGACCGTGGCCCTGGCCCAGCAACGCGCCGACACTGCCCTGCCGGAGCTGCGGGTCGAACTGTTCCACGGCTTCATTTTCGCCAATTTCGACAAGGACGCGGCGCCGCTTGCCCCGACTCTCTCGGTCGCGGACGCGGAACTGAAAAATTACAATTTCGCCGACATGAAGGTGATGCCCACCCTGTTCCACCGGAATTATCCCTGGAACTGGAAAATCTCACTGGAGAACGGTCTCGAGCCCTATCACACCTCCTATGTCCACAAAGGCTTCCACGAGGTGGCGCCGGCCGAGAATGCCGCCTTCACGCCCTGGGAGGATTGGCGCGAAGGGGACAATTACGTCACTCATGTCACCTATTTCGAGGACCGGCGGGCCGACGCGGCCTTCAACCCGACCGGCAAGGCGCAGTTCCCGATCCTGAAGAACCTGACCGAGGAGGAGCGCCGCCGTACCGTGTTCTCGGCCGTGCCGCCGACGCTGTTCTTCTGCCTGCTGCCGGACCAGGCCTTCACCTTCCGGATTTTCCCCCGTTCCGCGGATTCGCTCGACCTCCTGTTGAATTTCTACTATCCGCCCGAGACGACGGATCTGCCCAAGTTCGACTGGATGCGCAAGGTCCAGATCTCCTCGACCGAGACCTTCGGCGAGCAGGATGAACTGACCAACAAGACGATGCAGAAGGCCTTCCGCTCGCAATTCGCACCGCGCGGGCGCTACTCGCACCTCGAGTCGATTTTGCCCCAGTTCAACCGCTGGCTTTTCGAGAAGTATTCGGCTTGCCGGGCCGCCGAAAAGGCGTGAACGGGCCGGCCCCGGCGGCGTGCCGGGGCCTCGCACCCGCGCGCTAGCGTCCCACCGCCGCGCGCAGGGCGTCGAGGGCGAGACCGGCGCCCTGAAGCAACAGGCGGAAATCGTTGGCGAGCAGGATGTGCCTGTAACCCATGGCGGCCACGACGGCGACATGACCCGGCTCGACGACGTGGATCGCCGGAATCTTTCCTTGTTGCCGCGCCGCGTCCTCGATCCGGGTGAGCGCCGCCGCCATTTCCGGTCTGGCCGGATCGAAGCGGGGCCCGAAGCCGAGGTCGAGAGAGAGGTCGGACGTGCCGACATAGAGCCCCGCCAGGCCGTCGACGGCTGCAATCTCGGCCACCGCCGCCAGGCCCGCCCGGCTCTCGATCATGGCGAAGGGCTGGACATGGGGCGCCACAACGGCGACATAGTCGGCGCCGTAACGGGTGGCGGCA
>JAQVKV010000541.1 GCA_028694545.1 Zavarzinia sp.
GGCTGGCCGGCGAAGCCGATCAGGGCGCCGGGCTCGGCGATCTGGATGTCCCCCAGCAGCGCGAAGGAGGCGGTGACGCCGCCCGTGGTCGGATCGGTCAGGATGACGATATAGGGCAGGCCCGCGTCGCGCACCATCTCGACCGCGACGGTCGAGCGCGGCATCTGCATCAGCGACAGGATGCCTTCCTGCATGCGGGCGCCGCCCGCCGCCGTGACGACGATCAGGGGCACGCCATGGTCGACGGCGCGTTCCGCCGCCGTCACCAGCGCCTCGCCCACCGCAAGGCCCATGGAGCCGCCCATGAAGGCGAAGTTCTGCACCGCGAGCACGGCGCCCAGTCCCTCGATCGTGCCATAGGCGACGGCCATGGCGTCGTTCTGGCCGGTCTTGGCGCGGGCATCCTTCATGCGCGCGACGTAACTCTTCTCGTCCTTGAACTTCAAGGGGTCCGCCGGCACGTCCGGGATCTCGACCATCGTGTGGCCGGGGTCGAGGATGAGGGCGATGCGCTCGTCGAGGCCGAGGCGCATGTGGTAACCGCAATGATGGCAGACCTGCTTGTGCTCCGCCAGTTCGCGGTGGAACAGCATCTGGTCGCAGCCGGGACACTTGGCCCAGAGATTGTCCGGGGTTTCGCGGCGCACGAAGGCGGCGCGGATCTTCGGCCGGACGACGTCGTTCAACCAGTTGGCCATGACACTACTCCGACGATCAGGCGGCGCTCTGCCGCGCGCCGCGCACGCCTTCGGCCAGCGTCGCGACGAATTGGTTCACTTTCGCGGCGAGTTCGGCGCCGCTCAACCCTTCCGCCGCATATGCGCCGATCAGGGAGACGACGGCGCTGCCGACAACGGCCGCATCCGCGTTGGCGCCGATCGCCGCCGCCTGTTCGGGCGTGCGAATGCCGAAGCCGACGGCAACGGGGAGATCGGTGTGGCTCTTCAGCCGCGTGACGGCGGCCGCGACCGCCGCATTATCCGGCGCGGCCGAGCCGGTGATGCCGTTGATCGAGACGTAATAGACGAAACCCGAGGTGTTGCGCAGCACGGTCGGCAGGCGCGCGTCGTCCGTCGTCGGCGTCGCCAGGCGGATGAAGGCGAGGCCGGCGTCGAGGGCCGGCAGGCACAGTTCGGGATCTTCCTCGGTCGGCAGGTCGACGACGATCAGCCCGTCGATGCCGGCCGCCTTGGCATCCGTCAGGAATTTCGGCACGCCGTAGGAATAGATCGGGTTGAAGTAACCCATGAGGACGATCGGCGTCGTCGTGTCCGTCTCGCGGAAGCGGGTGACGAGATCGAGCGTCTTGCGCAGGGTCTGGCCCGCCTTCAGGGCGCGCAGGCCGGCGGCCTGGATCGCGGGACCGTCCGCCATCGGATCGGTGAAGGGCATGCCGATCTCGATCAGGTCGGCGCCGGCGGCCGGCAGGCCCTTGATCACCTCGAAGGAGGTTTCGAGATCCGGATCGCCGGCGGTGACGAAGACCACGAGGCCGGGCCGCCCCTCGGCCTTGAGGGCGGCGAAACGGGCATCGATGCGGGCGACGGTCACAGTTTGGCTCCCAGCGCGTTGGCGACGGTGAAGATGTCCTTGTCGCCCCGGCCGGACAGGTTGACGAGGATGATGTGGTCCTTCGGCAGATCACCCGCGATGCGCGCGACATGGGCCAGCGCATGGGAGGATTCGAGGGCGGGGATGATGCCCTCCAGCCGGGCGCAGAGCTGGAAGGCGTCCAGCGCCTCCTGGTCCGTCGCCGAGACGAAATTCACCCGGCCGATGTCGTGCAGCCACGAATGCTCCGGCCCGATGCCCGGATAGTCGAGACCGGCGGAGATGGAATGGGCCTCGATGATCTGGCCGTCGTCGTCCTGCAGCAGATAGGTGCGGTTGCCGTGCAGCACGCCCGGGCGGCCCTTGGCCAGCGAGGCCGCGTGCTTGCCGCTCTCGAGGCCGAGGCCGGCGGCCTCGACCGCGTCGATCGCGACCTGCCGGTCGTCGAGGAAGGGGTAGAACAGGCCGATCGCGTTGGAACCGCCGCCGACGCAGGCGACGAGCGTATCCGGCAGGCGGCCTTCCGCCTTCATCATCTGTGCCTTCGCCTCATGGCCGATGACGGCCTGGAAGTCGCGCACCATGGCGGGATAGGGATGGGGGCCGGCGACCGTGCCGATGATGTAGAAGGTGTCTTCGACCTGCGTGACCCAGTCGCGCAGCGCCTCGTTCATGGCGTCCTTCAGGGTCTGGGAACCCGAGGTCACCGGCACCACCTCGGCGCCCAGCAGCTTCATGCGGAAGACGTTGGGGGATTGCCGCTCGATGTCGGTCTTGCCCATGTAGATGGTGCAGGGCAGGCCGAAGCGCGCCGCCACCGTGGCCGTCGCCACGCCGTGCTGGCCGGCGCCCGTCTCGGCGATGATGCGCTTCTTGCCCATGCGCTTGGCCAGCAGGATCTGGCCCATGCAATTGTTGATCTTGTGCGCGCCGGTGTGGTTCAGCTCCTCGCGCTTCAGATAGATCTTGGCGCCGCCGAAATGCGCGGTCAGGCGTTCCGCGAAATAGAGCGGGCTGGGGCGCCCGACGTAATGTTCGAGGAAATAATCGAGTTCGGCCCGGAATTCCGGATCGGTCTTGGCCGTGTTGTAGGCTTTCTCCAGATCCAGGATCAGCGGCATCAGCGTCTCGGCGACGAAGCGCCCGCCATGGATGCCGAAATGGCCGTGCTCGTCAGGGCCTTCGCGGTAGGAATTGGGCGTCGCCGAAGCCGCCTGGACCATGATCAACCCTCGAACTGCGCCCGCGCCACCTCGAGAAAGGCGGCGATCAGGCCGATATCCTTCACCCCCGGCGCGCTTTCCACGCCGCTCGACACGTCAACCGCCGACGCCCCGGAAATACGGATCGCTTCGGCGACAGTGTCGGGCCTCAAGCCTCCCGCCAGGAACCAGGGCCGCGACCAGACCTCATTG
>JAQVKV010000542.1 GCA_028694545.1 Zavarzinia sp.
CCTCCCCCGTCGCCCGCGCCATGATCGGCAAAACCATCGGCGACGAGATCGAGGTCACCACGCCGGGCGGCCACAAGTCCTACGAAATCCTGCAGGTGCGGTTCGGCTGAACCGCACCTCTTCATCGTCCGGATCAGAGAATCCGTTCGTCCTCTGCGTTCCGGTGCTCGAGCAAGTAGCGGGTGGCGAGGGCAATATGTCTGGGAACGGGCTTGCTCTTGCGCAGTTCGGCGACAATCCGACGGCTTATTCCCAAGGCGAGCGCCATGCCGTCGAGCGTCATGCCAAGGCTGTCCATCGCATTGCGAAAGGCCGCGTTGTCGAAATCGACCGGCGGCAGGCGGTCGAGCCAAACCGCCGAAAAATCCAGACCATTGTCCCATTCGATTGCGTTGCCGTCTTCGTTCACCCGAAGCGTGTGGAACAGGGCATCGTCCTTCCGCAACGGAATGAACACGCGACGGCTTTCCAGCGCGGGCGCCAGATCGACCGTTTTGGCCCGACCATCCCGCCACACGATTTTCACCTTGCGCCCATCGAGCGGGAATACCGCGGAAATGCGGGGCAGAGAAACGCCTACGCGAATGACGTCATCAGCGTTCGGAGAGACGCTTCCACTCATTCTCGAGAACCTCTCTGTTTTCGGTGGCCCACGCCAGCGCGACGTCGAGACTGCGACGGTCGATGGCGCCGGCAATAAGAGCGAAATCCTCGATACAGACCAACACTTCGTGATCCGGCGTGACGATGTGAAAATGCGGTGGGTTGTGATCGTCGGCAAAAATCTGGATCTTGAGGTTTCCGATCCGGACGATTGTCGGCATCCCGCATTCTCCAACGGATCGTTTTAATATAGTGCGGATTTCGCACTATTTCATCAAAATAGTGCGATTTACGCACTCAGCGGTATTACATCGCACGATGACGAAGCGCCGGCTGCGTCTGGTCCTGCGCTCCCCCTACTCCCGCACCCTGCCCCGCACCAGATCGTCATAGGCTTCCATCAGGGTCTTGGTGATGGTGCCCACTTCGAAATTATAGGGGCCGATTTCGGCAAGCGGGGTGACTTCCGCCGCCGTGCCGGTGAGGAAGGCCTGTTCGAAACCTTCCATCTCGCCCGGCATGATGGCGCGTTCGATCACTTCGATGCCGTGCTTGCGGGCGATGTCGATCACCGTGCGGCGCGTGATGCCGTCGAGGAAGCAGTCGGGCGTCGGGGTGTGGAGCTGGCCGTCCTTCACGAAGAAGATGTTGGCGCCCGTCGCCTCGGCGACCTGGCCGCGATAGTCGAACATCAGGGCGTCGTCGAAACCGGCGGCTTCCGCCTTGTGCTTGGACAGCGTGCAGATCATGTAGAGGCCGGCGGCCTTGGACGCGGTCGGCGCGGTATCGGGCGCCGGGCGTTTCCAGTCCGAGATGGCGAGGCGCAGGCCCTTGAGCCGGGCTTCCGGCGAGAAATAGGACGGCCACAGCCAGCAGGCGATGGCGACATGGATCTTCGAGCTTTGCGCCGAAACCCCCATCATCTCCGAGCCGCGCCAGGCCAGCGGGCGGACGTAACCGTCGACGATGCCGTTCGCCTCCACCACCGCGCGGGTGGCGTCGTCGATTTCCTGCACCGACAGGGGCACCTCGAAACCGAGGATCCTGCCGGAATTGACCAGCCGCTCCGAATGTTCCGTCAGCTTGAAGACCGTGCCGCCATAGACCCGCTCGCCCTCGAAGACGCAGCTCGCGTAATGGAGCGCATGGGTGAGGACATGGCAGCGGGCATCGCGCCATGGCACCATCACGCCGTCGTACCAGATGAATCCGTCACGATCGTCGAATGAAGGGCCCGCCATGGTTTCGCTCCTGATGCCGCGTCTTTTTTCGGCCAGCAGACTAGTGCGATCGGCGCCCCATTACTACGTCAATGATGCTGACATATAATTCCTGTCCTCTTGCAGATTCGCCACAAAAGGGCAGGATGCCCTTCGGTCCTTTCGTCGAGATAGCCATCGATCATGAACAGTCTGCCGCAAGGGTCGCGCCCCAATCCCCTGTTCCTGCGTGACGAGGAAATCCGCCAGGGCATCGAGCTTCTGTTCTTCGCCTATCGCGACTTCACCTCGGACGCGGACGCCGTGCTGGCCAGGCACGGCATGGGCCGGGCCCATCACCGGGTCATCCATTTCGTCGGCCGGCGCCCGGGCATGACCGTCAACGAATTGCTGAACATCCTGCGCATCACGAAGCAGAGCCTGTCGCGCGTGCTGTCCCAACTGGTCGCCGAGGGGCTGGTGGCCCAGGTCCAGGGCACCCGCGACCGCCGCCAGCGCCTGCTCTATCTCACCGAGAAGGGCAAGGAACTGGAGCGGCAATTGTCCGGCCTGCAGCGTGCCCGGGTGACGCGGGCCTATCGCGAGGCGGGGGCGGAAGCGGTCGCCGGTTTCCGGGCCGTGCTCATCGGCCTGATCAACGAGTCCGACCGGGAGAATGTCCTCGCCACCGTGGACAAGGACTGACCCCGCACCGAAGAGCGAGAGCCGGTCATGGACGATACCGCCCCCCCTGCCCATCTCCTCGTCGTCGACGACGATGCGAGGTTGCGCGGCCTGCTGGCCAAATATCTGGCCGATCAGGGCTTCCGCGTCTCGACCGCAGGCGACGCGGCGGAGGCCGCGCGCCAGATGGCCGCGATCGCCTTCGATCTCCTCATCCTCGACGTCATGATGCCGGGAGAGGACGGCATCACCTTCACGAAGCGCCTCGGCGCGGGTGACGCCCCCCCCGTCCTGTTGCTGACGGCGCGGGGCGAGCCGGACGAGCGCATCGCCGGGCTCTAGGCCGGAGCGGACGATTATCTGGCGAAACCCTTCGAGCCGCGCGAGCTGGTGCTGCGCATCCGCACCATCCTGCGTCGCCACGCCAAGACGCCCCAGCCGGCGGCGACGGAAAACACCATCCGCCTCGGCGCCTGGCG
>JAQVKV010000543.1 GCA_028694545.1 Zavarzinia sp.
TGGCACAACTTGCCCCCCAGCCGGTAGAGGCCGAGACCATCCTCGCCTTCGCGCCGATCCGGGGCGCCAAGGTCGAATTCGTCGCGGAAAAGGCGACGGAACTGGGCGCCACCCGCCTGATGCCGACGGTCACGCGCCGCACCGTGATCGACAAGGCCAATCCCTTGCGCATGCGCGCCAATGCGATCGAGGCGGCGGAACAATGCGGCCGCCTCGCCATCCCCGAAATCGCCGAGATCCGCAAGCTGGACCAGGTGCTGGGCGCGTGGGACCCGGCGATCCCTCTCTTCTTCTGCGACGAGGCGGGCGATGCCCCCCATCTGTTCGAGGCGACGAAGGGGATCGGCGAGACCCCGGTCGGCGTGCTGATCGGGCCCGAAGGCGGCTTCGATCCGGTGGAGCGCGTCTTGCTGCGCCGCCTGCCCTTCGTGCGCCCGACCGGCCTCGGCCGCCGCATCCTGCGCGCCGAGACGGCGGCGATCGCGGCACTGGCCCTGATCGAGGCGGCGCGGGTGGTACCCGCCTGAACCCTTTCCGCCTTGCGCGAGGCGTCGCGACGCGCTCTCCTCGGGGCGGAGGACATGCCCATGACGACGGAACTTGCGCCCCGGCCGCCGCGCCGCCTCGATTCGCTGCGCGAGGTCGGCGCCGGTCTCGACATGCTGCGGGGAGCGGCGCACAGCGCGCGCCGGGCCCTGCTGCCGGGCGGTGCCGCGCGGGGGAATGTCGGGCAGGGCCGGCGCGTCGCCGTGCTGCCCGGTTTCGGCGCCGACGATCTGGCGACCGGGCTGCTGCGCCGTCACCTCGCCCATGCGGGTTTCAGGCCCGAGGGCTGGGGCCTTGGCCGCAACACGGGCGACATCGTCGGGTCCGTCGTGCGCTTCACCGAACGCCTGGCCTATAAGGTCGCCGGCCATGGCGCGCCCTATGCCCTCGTCGGCTGGAGCCTCGGCGGCTATATCGCCCGGGAAGTGGCGCGCAACCGGCCGGACCTCGTCTCGCGCGTGGTGACCCTGGGCACGCCGGTGCGGGGCGGGCCGAAATACACGCTCTTCGCCCCCGTCTATCGGGCGCGCGGCTTCGATCTGGACCGGATCGAGACGCGCATGCAGGCGCGGGAGGATGTGCCCCTGCGCGTGCCCGTGACCGCGCTCTACAGCCGGCGCGACGGGATCGTTGGCTGGCAGGCCTGCCTCAGCCCGAATGAAGCCTTGGTCACCCACGAGGAAGTGCATTGCAGCCATTGCGGCATGGTCTTCGCGCCCGAGGTTCTGGCGCGGGTCACCGCCCTCCTCGCCCAGCCCTGAAAGCCACGGAAAAAAGTTACGCGGGCCGGCGCATGCCCCCCCTGCGATCCGGGTGGCTGGACAGGGTGATCGGCTTTCGGCTAGTCAACTCCACTGCTTGGTTGGGAGGTTGAGCATGTCGGGTGTGCAGGCGGCCGGGGCGCCGATCGAGGATCCGCGCCAACTGGTCGAATGGATGGCCGCCGGCGCCAAGCCCAGGTCCGATTGGCGGATCGGCACGGAACACGAGAAGTTCGGCTTCCGGCTGGATGGTCTTGGCCCCGTGCCCTATGGCGGCGACGACGGCATCCGCGCCATGCTGGAGGGCTTGCGCCGCTTCGGCTGGGCCCCCGTGCTCGAGGGCGAGAACATCATCGCGCTCGAGATGAACGGCGCGTCCATCAGCCTCGAACCCGGTGGCCAGTTCGAGCTTTCGGGCGCCCCGCTGGAAACCATCCACGAGACCTGCAGCGAGGTGAACACCCACCTGCAGCAGGTGCGCACCGTCGCGCAGGAGCTGGGGCTCGGCTTCATCGGCCTCGGCTTCGCCCCGACCTGGAAGCGCGAGGAGGTCCCCGTGATGCCCAAGGGGCGTTACGACATCATGCGCGCCTATATGCCGAAGAAGGGCAATCTCGGCCTCGACATGATGCTGCGCACCTCGACGGTGCAGGTGAACCTCGACTTCGCCTCCGAAGCCGACATGGTGGCGAAGCTGCGCGTGGCGCTGGCGCTGCAACCGATCGCGACCGCGCTTTTCGCCAATTCGCCCTTCACGGAAGGCAAGCCGAACGGCTTCCAGTCCTATCGCGCGCATATCTGGTCCGACACCGATCCGGACCGCACCGGCCTGCTGCCCTTCGCCTTCGAGGACGGTTTCGGCTTCGAGCGTTACGTGGACTGGGCGCTCGACGTGCCCATGTATTTCGTCTATCGCGACGGCAAATACATCGATGCCTCCGGCCAGTCGTTCCGCGACTTCCTGGCCGGCAGGCTGCCGGCCCTGCCGGGCGAGAAACCCCATCTCGGCGACTGGTCGGCCCATCTCACCACCCTGTTCCCCGAAGCCCGCGTGAAGCGTTACATCGAGATGCGCGGCGCCGACGGCGGCCCCTGGAAGCGGCTGTGCGCCCTGCCCGCCCTCTGGGTCGGGCTCGTCTATTGCGACGAATCGCTCGCCGCCTGTCTCGATCTCGTCCGCGACTGGACGGCGGAAGAGCGCGAGGGCCTGCGCGCCGCCGTGCCGCGGCTCGGCCTGCGCGCGCCGTTCCGCAAGGGCACCGTGCTCGACATCGCCGAACAGGTAATCGACATCGCGGACGCGGGCCTTCGCCGCCGCGCCGCCGGCAACGGCATGGGCGGCGACGAGACCATGTTCCTGCAGGTCCTGAAGAAGACGGTCGAAAGCGGCCAGAGCCCGGCGGACGAATTGCTCGCCGCCTACGAAGGCCGCTGGAAGGGCGACATCCGCCGCCTCTTCGCCGAATACGCCTACTGACCACCCGCCGGCGCCCCCCAACGCGTCATCCCGGCGAAGGCCGGGATCTCCCGCAAGCAGGGGCGCCGTCTCGTCGGAAGGTCCCGGCTTTCGCCGGGACGACGAAAATGGCTCGTCAGCGCCCGCTGAAGGCGGACTTCGCGAACATCGCCATCACGATGATGGTGATGAAGGCGGC
>JAQVKV010000015.1 GCA_028694545.1 Zavarzinia sp.
CCGGCCTGGCAGCGCTTGCGATACTCACCCCATTCGTAGGTGACGATCTTGGCGTTGAAGCCCACCTGGGCAAGGTCGGCCTGGATCAGTTCCGCGATTTTCTTGGCGTCCGGATTATACGGGCGCTGCACCGGCATCGCCCAGATGTCGGTTTCGAGCGGCAGGGTCACGCCCGCTTCAGCCAGCATGGCCTTCGCCTTCTCGGGATCGTAGGGATAATCCTCGATGCTGTCGTTGTAGGACCAGATGGTCGGCGGGATCGGGTTCTTCGCCGGCTGGCCGGCGGCGCCATAGACGGCCTTGATGATCGCCGCCTTGTCGATCGCCATCGACAGCGCCTGGCGCACTTCCGGCTTGTCGAAGGGCGGCTTCTGGGTGTTGAAGGCGAGATAGCCGACGTTGAGGCCCGGCTGCTGCATCAGGGTAACGCCCGGCGTCGCCTTGATGGCATCGAGGTCCTGCGGGTTCGGGTAGGGCATGACCTGGCATTCGTCGGCCTTCAGCTTCGCCCAGCGGGTCGAGGCGTCGGGGGTGATGGCGAAGATCAGGTTGTCCAGCTTCGGCTTGCCGGCCCAATAGTCGTCGAAGGCCTTGAAGCGGATGACCGCGTACTTCTGATAGGCGACGAAGGAGAAGGCGCCGGTGCCGATCGGCTCCTGATCCACCTTCTCGGGCGAACCCGCCTTCAGCATGGCGTCGGCATATTCGGCCGAGAGGATGGTGGCGAAATCCATGGCCAGATTGGCGATGAAGGGGGCGTTCGGCTTGGTCAGCACGAAGCGGACCGTATAGTCGTCCACCTTGTCGATGGAGGCGATGAGGTCGGCCATGCCCATGTCGCCGAAGTAGTCGTAAGCGCCGCCGGAAACGCCGTGATAGGGATTGTCGGCCTTCCACATGCGGTTGAAGGAGAACAGCACGTCGTCGGCGTTGAAGTCGCGCGTCGGCGTGAAGGTCTTGCTGCTGTGGAACTTCACGCCCTTGCGCAGCTTGAATTCATAGGTCAGCCCGTCCTCCGAGACGGTCCAGCTCTCGGCGAGGCCGGGGCGCGTCTTGGTGGAGCCGGGGACGAAGTCGATCAGTCGGTCGTAGACCGGACGCGCGGCGTCGAAGGAGGTGCCCGTCGTGTTGAGCTGCGGATTGAAGTTTTCCGGGCTGCCCTCGGAACAATAGACGAGGGTCTTGGCCGCCTGTGCCTGTCCGGCAAAGCCGAACGCGATTGCCGCTGCCGCGACGGTCGCCGTTGCGAAGGCCTTGAAGCCAGGCTTCCGTTCGCCCGATCGCCCCATTCCCGATCGTACAGTCATGACTACCTCCGTTGCGTAACGGGGCTTCCCGCGTCTGCCCGCATGCCCCCGCCGGAAAACACTAGATCCGTTCCACCGATCGTGACGAGCCCAATTTCCGACCGATTGGACAATTTTCGCGACGCTTCGGGCCGTGGTTCGGGATTGAGGCGGGCCCCTCTGGTCAAGGCGGCGTCGAATGGGCATGATGTCGCCCGCGTTCTTCCAGGTTGTGCGGTGCCGTTCCGTGATGCCTCTTCTTTCTGGTCCCGGCCGTGTCGTCCATGCCCTTGCAATGGTGTTGGTGGCCACGTTTCTGGTGCCCGGCGCGGCAAGGGCCAGCGTCTCCGCCGACAATCTGATCGAGGCCGCGCTGCAGAGCGCCACCCAGATCCCGGATGCCAACGAACGGGGCCTGGTGATTTCCTCGATCGCCGAGGAACGCGCCAAGGCCGCCGACTGGCCGAGGGCGGACCGTATTCTCGACAGCATCAAGGAAGCGGCGGTCAAGGACGATGCCCTGACCCAGGTGGCCCTGATCGCGGCCGGCAAGGGCGAAGCCGAGCGGGCGGCGACGCTGGTTGCCCGAATCGTCGACGGTGACGGGCGGGGCGACGCCAGCGCGGCCGTGGCCGCGGCCCTGGCACGCCAGGGTTCGGTTTCGGCCGGCATCGGGCTCGCGCGGTCGGTGGTCGACGTGGAGCAGCGTTTTCGGGCGCTGGTCGAGGTTGCACGCGCGATGGCGGGACGGCAGGACCCGGCCGCCGGCCGCGTGCTCGACGACGCGCTTGGCCTGCTCGGCGTGATCGGGGAGCCGGGCCTCGTCGGGCGTCTGCGTCAGACGGCGGCCCAGGCGGCGATCGCCATGCAGGACGTGCCTCGCGCGCTCGCCATCGCCGATGGCATCCAGGAGGCGCCACGCCGGCTTCAGGTTCTGCGCCGGGCGGCACTCGCCTTCGCCCGGGCGGGTTTCGGGCAAGGCGCCCAGGCCGCGGCCGACAGCGCCCTCGACCATCTGGGCGACGCGCCTGATGCCCGCGAACAGGCTTTCATCCTGCTCGATATCGGAACGGCGCTCGGCCTTGCCGGCGACCAGGACCAGGCCCGCCAGGCTTTCGCCGGCGCGGTCGAGGCCGTACGCGGCCTGACGCCCGAGACACTGGGCGAGATCGAAAGCGCGGTGCCGGGCGCGGCCATCACCGGCGGTCTTGTCGGTTACGGCATCGAATCTGCGCGTGGGCAGGCGGATATGATGGTGCGCGACCTCGCCCTGCGCGGCGCCGTGGTCGCACTGGTCGAAGCCCGCCGTCTTGCCGAGGCGCAGGCGGTCGCAAGCGAGATCCAGGACGACCAGACGCGCGACGCGGCTCTGCAGGCCCTGGTGAACGGGGCGGCCGATACGGGCGATCTGCATCTGGCGCTAGGCGTGATCGAGGCGATCACCGGCCAGCAGGCGCGCCAGTCCGCCACAGGCGCCGTCGCCGAGCGCCTTGCCCGCGCCGGTGATGCCGAGGCTGCCTTCGGCGCCCTGCAGCGCATGGCGGAATCACCCGAGCGCGAGGATGTGGCGCTGGAGCTCGCCAGCATCTTCGCCGATCGCGGCGATGTCACCGCCGTCACGACGGCGGTCGCCGATTTGCAGAGCACGAGCAACCGCGAGATCGGCGCCGCCAACCTGGCCATCGCGCAACTGGCGTCGGGCGACATCGTCGCGGCGCTGGAGGCGGGGCGCAATCTCACGGAGCCGACCCTGCGCGCCCTGGTGATGGCACGCATCGCGACAGATCTTGGCGATAGCGTGCTGGACGTGCCGCCGCTCGCGCCGCTGTCCGCCGACTGAGGGGCGAGCGGGATCAGGGGATGGGGGGTGGCTCTTCCTTGGGCGGGAGGCCATAGAGATCGACGGGCGGCGGCGGCGTGATCGCCACCGAGGGCGGCACGAAAACCTTCGCGCAATAGAGGATGCTGCCGCCGCCGAAGATGCCGGCGATCCGTCCGTCCGTGTCGATGAAGGCGGTGACCTCGCAATCCTGCGGCACGGTCTTGCCGTCGACCACGATTTCCTCCGCGCGCGACCAGATGGCGATGGTGCCGCCGTCACTGCCCGGGCGTTGCCGCGTCGGGGCACCGAAATCATGCACCATGGCGGAGAGGGGGCGGCCCTGGTAGCGCTCCATGTGATCACCGAAGGCGGCCCGCGCCGGTGCCGTAAGATCCGGGGCCGGGGCCGGCGGCTCGGCGCGCCGGGGCTTGGCGCAGGCGACGAGCGACAGGGTGAGAATCAGCGGGACAATGGCGCGGTGGAACGGGGGCAAGGCGGCCTCGATCGGGGACGAGCGACCCTAGCCGTTCATCCGCCTTCCCGAAAGGGGACAATCGGCTGCGACTGGCAATCGGAACGGGGGGGCAGCAAAATGGCGGGATACCGCCGCACCGCATGGGAACGAGGGAGAGAGGACGGGTGATCGAGAGAATCGTGGCGGAGCTTGCCGTCCTGCCGGCGGGCCCGGTCCTGGTCGCCCTGATGATCGACCGCCTGTGGCCAAGGCGAAGCGCGCAGGCGCCGCGCGTCGTCCAGCGGACGGTCGCCATCCTGATCCGTCGGCTGGACCGGCCGGAGCGCCCGACCGGGACGAGGCGCATGCGCGGTTTCCTGCTCTGGTCGTCCGCGGCGCTGGTAGCGCTCGCCCTGGGGGCCGCCGTCGCCTGGGGGATCGGCTATTTGCCCGGAAGCGGGTGGCGCTTTGGCGGCGAAGTACTGCTGCTGGCTGTGTCGATCGGCTATCAGGGCGCGCGTTCCGCCGCGCGAAGGGCCATCACGGGGGTCGAGGGGCTGGGGCCGGCGCAGGGCCGTCGGGTCGGGCAGGTCGCCTGCGCCCGTCTTGCCATGCGCTTTTCGGACGGGGTGGTGGCGACCACGCTGGCCTTCATGCTGGCCGGCTTGCCGGGCCTTTTCCTCGTCAAGGTCGGGCAATGGCTGGTCGAGGGGGTGGAGCGGGACCGCAATGGCGACTTCGGTCTTGCGCTGCGCAGCGTGCACGGCGTCGTCACCCTGCCGGCCGGCTGGCTCGCCGCCGTGCTGATCGGGCTTGGCCGCGTGCCGCCGTCCCTCGTGCTGCCGCCGCCGGCGCCGGCCGCGCTGGAGAGCGCGCTGGATCGGGCAGGTTTCGGCGAAACCCTTCCCGGGCAGCGGATCGGCGGAGCCCGGACCGTCGTGGACCGGGCTCATGCCCTGTGGTTCGTGCTGCTTCTGGGCGGCACTATCGCCGCGCGCTCGCTTTAGAGCCGTTTGCCGACCCAATGAATCGGCAAACGGCGCAAGCGCATTGATCTGACTCGCTTTCTCGCCGCGAACCGGTTTCCTCGTCGCGGAAAAGCGCGCTCTATGCGCGGGCGGCGCGGGCGAGCGATGCCTTAAGGCTGTTGGAACCGGCATTGTCGACCAGGCGGTTGACGACAATGTCGCGCGGGTTCACGGCGCGGCCGTAATAGGCCTTGTTCCAGCTGTCGGCCGAAATGATGCCCGCGCCTTCGAGGGAGGCGCCGGCGAACAGCCCCTTGGCCCTTGCATAGGAATAGATGTCGGCGCGGAAGTTCGTGGTGGTCGCCGCTTCGACGCCGGTGCCGATCGGGCCCACGGCGACGGATGCGTCGGCGCCGAGCTTCATCTCGTTCTTCAGGATGGCTTCGAGGCCGCGTTCGTTGTTGATGACGAGTACGACTTCCGATGCCTGGGCGCCGATCTGCAGCCCGATGGAGCCGGCGGCCAGTGTGTAGAAGGCCGGAGCCGACCAGGCGCCGGTGGCCTTGTTGCGGCCGACCAGCAGGCCGTCGCCGCCGGCGCCGCCGATGATGAAACCCGCCTTCAGGAATTGCGGCACCACCATGCAGCCGACCGAACGGGCAAGGAAGGCGCGCATGTCGCCATAGGCGGGCTCGCCGCCCAGGCTGTCGATGGTGATGCGGGCGCGGTCCACCAGCTCCTGCTGGTCGGTGGCGGCTAGGGCCGGAGCCGCCGTGCCGGCGAGGGCGAGGGCGGTGATCGCGCCGCCCATCAGTTCGCGCCGCGAAATCGTCTGCATGTCGGTGTTCCTTCCGTTTCCTCGTTATGAAAAGACATCCGGCGGCCCGGGGTTCCCTATTCCCCCATTTGCAGCAGACGGCCGTTCCGCCGTGCCGCGCCATGAAAGCCGAGAAAGGCGGCGATCCCAAGGCCGAGATAGACAAGATCGAGCAGGGCGCCCATGACCAGATGTCGCATGTCGAAGGTCCCGGTCAGCAGCAGCGCCCGCATGCCCTCGAAGACATGGGCGGACGGCAGGGCATAGGCGACCGGATGCAGGAATTCGGGCAGTACGGCGACCGGGTAGAACACGGCCGACAGCGGCGCGATCGCGAAGACGAGGCCCCAGGCCAGCGCCTCCGCCCCGAGCCCCACGCGCATGATCAGCCCGGCAATGAAGAAGGAGATCGCCCAGCCCATGGCGACGAGGACGGCGAAGAAGGCGGCGAGCGCCAGCCCCATGTCATAGACCGAATAGCCGAAGAACCAGATGGCCAGCAGGCTGGTCGGCACCATGCCGACGAGGGTGCGCAGCAGACCGACGAAACCGAGCGCCAGCATCATCTCGACCGGCCGCAGGGGACTGGCCAGCAGATGGCCGAGATTGCGCGAATACATTTCCTCGAGAAAGGACATGGTGGTGCCGAGCTGGGCGCGCAGTAGCACGTCCCACAGGATGGCGGCGCCGAGCAGCGTGGCGACCCCCCGCATCGCGTCCCCGCTCGTCGGGGTCAGGGACAGGGTGATGAAGCCCCAGGTCGCCATCTGCACCGCGGGCCAGTAGACGAGGTCGACGAGCCTCGGCCAGGACGAGCGCAGCAGGTACCAGTGGCGGAGCGCGAGCGCGCCGATCCGGCCCAGGGCGCCGCTCATGTCTCGCGCTCCCGGCCCCGCGCGATGTCGAGGAAGACGGCCTCGAGATCGTCGCGGCCATAGCGCGCGAGCAGGCCGGCCGGCGTGTCGTGGTCGACGACACGGCCCGCGCGCAGCATGACGACGTCGGCGCACAGGCGCTCCACCTCGGCCATGTTGTGGGAGGCGAGCAGGATGGCCGCGCCGCTCTCGCGCTGATAGTCGAGGAGGTAGCGCCGCACCCAGTCCGCTGTGTCGGGATCGAGGGAGGCGGTCGGCTCGTCGAGGAGGAGCAGGCGGGGCCGGTTGATCAGCGCCTTGGCGAGGGCGACCCGCGTCCTCTGCCCGGCCGAGAGTTTTCCGAGCGGACGGCGCAGCAGGCCGGCGAGATCTAGGCTCTCCGCCACTTCCGCGACCTGGCGGCGGGGCTCGGCGACACCATAGAGCCTGGCGAAGACCGAGAGATTTTCGGCGACCGTCAGCCGGTGCGGCAGATCGACATAGGGCGAGGAGAAATTCATCATCGCGCGTACCCGGGACGGGGTTTCCGCGATGTCGAGGCCGGCGACGCGGATCGTGCCCGCCGTCGGCGCCACGAGGCCGAGGATCATGGCGATCAGCGTCGTCTTGCCGGCGCCATTGCCGCCGAGAAGACCGGTAATCGCGCCCGCCGCGATCGAGAAACCGACCCCGTCCACCGCCTTGACCGGCCCGTAGTGTTTCACGAGACCGTCGATGGCGAGCACGGGGGCGAGTGGATGGGGAGCGGGGTACGGCACGGGCCGCATGATGCCAAAGCGTCCGATACACTGCCAAGGTCGGATGTCGCGGGATTGGCGACACGACACGGATTATATATGGTGCACAAAAGCTGATCGCGTTTGCAGGGGTGTTTCCATGGCCGACAGGCTGGTGACGGTATTCGGTGGGTCCGGTTTCCTCGGGCGCTATGTCGTCAAGCGGCTCGCCAAGAAGGGCTGGCGCGTGCGCGTCGCCGTTCGCAGGCCGCAGGAGGCCGGCTTCCTCCGCCCCATGGGCGACGTCGGCCAGATTGCCATCGTCCAGGCCAATGTCCGCCATACGCCGTCGGTGAAAATGGCGGTCGAGGGCGCGGATGTGGTGATCAACCTCGTCGGCATCCTGTCCGAGGGCGGCAGCCAGAGCTTCCACATGATCCAGGCGGAAGGCGCCAAGCGCGTCGCCACCGCCGCGAAGGAAGCGGGCGTCGCCCGCTTCGTGCAGATGTCGGCGATCGGCGCGGATCCGCAGTCGGAGTCGGAATATGCCCGCACCAAGGCGGCGGGCGAGGCGGCGGTGAAGGCCGCCTTCCCGGAGGCCGCGATCGTTCGCGCTTCCCTGATCTTCGGGCCCGAGGACAAGTTCTTCAACCGTTTCGCCAATATGGCGCGCTACTTCCCGGCACTGCCCCTGATCGGCGGCGGCGAGACGAAATTCCAGCCGGTCTATGTCGGTGACGTCGCCGATGCGATCGTCGCCTTGGCCGAAGGCACGGTCGCCCCGGCGGGTCGCCCGTTCGAGCTGGGCGGGCCTTCGGTCTACAGCTTCAAGGACCTGATGGAGTTGATCCTGAAGGTGACGGAACGCAAGGTTGGCCTGATTCCCGTGCCCTGGTTCGTCGCCCGCATGCAGGCCGCCGCCATCGGCTGGCTGCCCGGAGCCCCCATCACTTCCGACCAGTTGAAGCTGCTCGAGAAGGACAATGTGGTGGCGGAAGGCGCGCCCGGCTTCGAGGCCTTCGGCATCGAGCCGGATTCGGTCGAGGCGATCGTGCCCCCCTATCTGGTCCGCTTCCGCAAGACCGGCCAATACGCGACTCCGACCGCCGCCGAGGGCTGAGGGGCGTTTCGCTCCCGCCGGTCATTCCAGGCGTAGCGTGATGGTCTCGCGGCCGGCGCTCGCCTCGCCGTCGATCTTCCAGATCCCCTCCAGCCTGCCGTAGCCGACGCTGCGGTAGACGAGGAGGATGATCGCGTTGTCGAACAGGAAGGATGTCGCCAGCGTGTCGCCCGAGATCAGGCACAGGGTGCGCATCGGCTTGCCCTCGCGCTCCCAGTCGATCGCGCAATCGGTGTCCGACCTGGCGGTAATGCGCATCCAGTCCGTATAGGTCGAACCGTCGACGTCGGTGCCGGCGACATCATAGGTGCCGCTGACGATCGACTGCGCCCCCGCCGGCGTCACGACCGCGAGCAAGGCGGCCGAAATCCATGGTACCGGTCTCACGAGCATGTCCCCCCGTGCTTCGTCCCCCGGTCATCATGGCACGGGCGTGGCGGCTTCGTCCCGGGCGACCCGATGGGTCGTCTGTCCGGCGGGCGGCGGGCCGTCGTTTGCTGCGAATGCGAAGCCTCTGGCCGCGAAACAGGCTCGACGGATCTCGAAAAATCATTTCAAATCAATGTCGTTCGCCAGCTTTCGCGGTCAGGTGGCGGCTCTGCCGCGTCGCGACATAGTTATCAAATCGGAACTATTTTTGCCTAAAATCTAATCGACGCAGCCGCCAAACTAGGCGACCTTCGGAAAATAGGTCAGTATCGTTTCCCTAGTGGCGATTTTTCGCTTTGCGATCGGAAAAATTGCGCGTATCTACATCCCATGGCCGGCGGGTGACGCCGGGTCGCCGGGACGCGTGCGCGTCGAGGCTTGGGCCGCAACGACTTGGGCCGTGATGGAGTGCGCCATGGCTGAGAACAAGATGCTGAAATTCGTCTCGCGCGAGCAGGAAATGCCGCCGAAACGCCCCGCCGAGGAGCGGGTGAAGGATTTCAGCGAGATCTATGCCACCTTCGTGCAGCCGGCGGCGCAGGATCAGGCGGGGCGTTGCTCGCAATGCGGCATCCCCTTCTGCCAGGTCCATTGCCCCCTGTCGAACAACATTCCCGACTGGCTGCGCCTGACCGCCGAGGGGCGGCTTCAGGAAGCCTATGAAGTCTCGCAGGCGACGAATTCCATGCCGGAAGTCTGCGGCCGCATCTGCCCGCAGGATCGCCTGTGCGAAGGCAATTGCGTGATCGAGAAGGATTTCGACTCGGTCACCATCGGTTCGGTCGAAAAGTTCCTGACGGATACGGCTTGGGAAAATGGCTGGGTGAAGCCGCGCATGCCGCGTAAGGAACTCGGCCTTTCGGTCGGCGTGATCGGCGCTGGTCCGGCCGGCCTCGCCGCCGCCGAAATGCTGCGGGCCAAGGGCTACGACGTGCATGTCTATGACCGTTACGACCGCGTAGGCGGCCTGCTGGTCTATGGCATTCCGGGCTTCAAGCTGGAAAAGAACGTGATCGCCCGCCGGCACAAGCTGCTCGAGGACCAGGGCGTGGTCTTCCACCTGAATTTCGCCGTCGGCACGGACGCCAGCCTGCCCGAGCTGCGCGCGAAGCATGACGCGATCCTGATTTCGACCGGCGTCTACAAGGCGCGCGACGTGGCGCTGCCGGGCGCCGGGCTGAAGGGCGTGTGGCCCGCCATGTCCTATCTGACGGCCTCGAACAAGGTCTCGCTCGGCGACACGGTGCCGGAATACGAGAGCGGCGAGCTGAACGCCAAGGGCAAGGACGTGGTCGTCATCGGTGGTGGCGACACCGCGATGGACTGCGTGCGCACCGCGATCCGCCAGGGCGCCAGGTCGGTGAAATGCCTCTACCGCCGCGACAAGGAGAACATGCCGGGTTCCCAGCGCGAGGTGAAGAACGCCGAGGAAGAGGGCGTCGAATTCGTCTGGCTCTCGGCACCGCAGGCGTTCCTCGGCGACGACAAGGTGACGGCGGTGAAGGCGAACCGCATGCGTCTCGGCCTGCCGGATTCGAGCGGCCGTCAGACGCCGGAGGTGATCGAGGGCTCGTCCGTCAATCACCCGGCCGACATCGTCATCAAGGCGCTGGGTTTCGATCCGGAGGAGCTGCCGCTGATGTTCGGTGCGCCGGAACTGGCCGTGTCGCGCTGGGGCACCCTGAAGGTCGATTTCAAGACCCAGATGACCAGCCTCGACGGCGTCTTCGCCGCCGGTGACATCGTGCGTGGCGCCTCGCTCGTCGTCTGGGCGATCCGCGACGGCCGCGATGTCGCCGAACAGATGCACCAATATTTGAAGGCGAAGGCCGAAGCCGGCATCGCCAAGGCCTCCTGAGCGCCGGAGGGACGGACATGAGCAACAAATACGAAAGCGGTTCGGAATTCGTCGCCCACTGGCTGGCCGAGACGGAACGCCTGGACGCCCAGGGTCTCTACAAGCACGAGGACGAGAAGGACAGCTGCGGCGTCGGTCTCGTCGCCGCGATCGACGGCAGCCCGCGTCGCGACGTCGTGCGGGCCGGCATCGACGCGCTGAAGGCGGTCTGGCACCGGGGCGCAGTCGACGCCGACGGCAAGACCGGCGACGGCGCCGGCATCCACATCGAGATCCCGCAGGACTTCTTCACGGACCACGTCCGCTCGACCGGCCATGCGCCGTCGGACAAGGGCTTGGCCGTCGGCATGGTCTTCCTGCCGCGCACGGATTTCGGCCAGCAGGAAGCCTGCCGCACGGTGGTCGAGCAGGAGATCCTGAACTTCGGCTTCTACATCTACGGCTGGCGCCAGGTTCCCGTCGACATTTCGGTGATCGGCGAGAAGGCGAATGCGACGCGCCCCGAGATCGAGCAGATCATGATCGAGCATCCGGCGCATCTGTCAGATGACGAGTTCGAGCGCAAGCTGTTCATCATCCGTCGCCGCATCGAGCGCCGGGCGCTGGAAGCCAACCTGTCGCCGGATTTCTATCTCTGCTCGCTGTCGTGCCGTTCGGTCATCTACAAGGGCATGTTCCTCGCGGCCGACCTCGAGAATTTCTATCCGGATCTCACGGACGAGCGCTTCGTCTCGTCCTTCGCGATCTACCACCAGCGGTACTCGACGAACACCTTCCCGAAGTGGAAGCTGGCGCAGCCCTTCCGCATGCTCGCCCACAACGGCGAGATCAACACCTGGAAGGGCAATGTCAACTGGATGAAGAGCCACGAGATCCGCATGGTCTCGGAAGCCTTCGGCGAATATTCGGACGACATCAAGCCGATCATCCAGCCCGGCGGCTCGGACAGCTCGTCGCTCGACAATGTCTTCGAGGTGCTGGTGCGCGCCGGCCGTTCCGCGCCGCTGGCGAAGACCTTCCTGGTGCCGGAAGCCTGGTCGAAGAAGTCGACCATGCCGGACGCGCACCGGGCGATGTATGCCTATGTGAACTCGGTGATGGAGCCGTGGGACGGCCCGGCCGCGCTCGCCATGACGGACGGGCGCTGGATCGTCGGCGGTCTTGATCGCAACGGCCTGCGTCCCATGCGCTACACGATCACCCGCGACGGCATGCTGGTCATGGGGTCGGAAACGGGCATGGTGCTGCTGCCCGAAGCCGACGTCGTCGAGAAGGGCGCGCTCGGCCCTGGCCAGATGATCGCCGTCGACCTCGGCGAGGGGCGGCTCTATCACGACCGCGAGATGAAGGACAAGCTGGCGGCCGCCCATCCCTATATGGAATGGACGAAGTCGATCGTCGAACTCGACGAGAAGATCAAGCCGGCCAAGGAACCGGCGCCCTTCGACAAGGCGGAGCTGCGCGTGCGCCAGCTTGCCGCCGGCATGTCGCATGAGGACATGGAGCTGATCCTTCAGCCCATGGTCGAGGACGCCAAGGAAGCCATCGGTTCCATGGGCGACGACGCGCCGCTCGCGGTCCTGTCCGAGAAGTACCGGCCGCTGCACCATTACTTCCGGCAGAACTTCAGCCAGGTCACCAATCCGCCCATCGATCCCTTGCGCGAGCATCGGGTGATGAGCCTGAAGACGCGCTTCGGCAACCTGAAGAACGTGTTGGCCCAGGATTCGAGCCAGGCCAACGTCCTCGTGCTGGAAAGCCCGGTGGTCTCGTCCGGCGAGCTCGTGGAACTCAAGAAGTTCATGGGCGACTCGCTCGCCGAGATCGACTGCACCTTCCCGGTGGACGGCGGCCCCGATGCGCTGAAGAGCGCCGTCGCCCGCATTCGCCAGGAAGCGGAGGACGCGGTGCGCCAGGGCTATGGCCACCTGATCCTCAGCGACGAGGCGATTTCCGAGGAGCGCGCGGCGCTCCCGATGGTGCTGGCGGTGGGTGGCGTGCACAGCCACCTGGTGCGCCGGGGCCTGCGCACCTTCACCTCGCTCAACGTGCGTTCGGCCGAATGCCTCGATACGCATATGTTCGCCGTGTTGATCGGCTGTGGCGCCACGACGGTGAACGCCTATCTGGCCGAAGCCTGCATCGCCGACCGTCTGGCCCGGGGCCTGTTCCCCGGCCTGACGCACCATGATTGCGTCGCCCGCTTCAAGGAATCGATCAATCAGGGCCTGCTGAAGATCATGTCCAAGATGGGCATCTCGGTGATCTCCAGCTATCGCGGCGGTTACAACTTCGAGGCCGTCGGCCTGTCGCGCGCTCTGGTCGCCGAATTCTTCCCCGGCATGCAGTCGCGCATTTCCGGCATCGGCCTGCCCGGCATCCAGAAGAG